>DATEBW010000040.1:0-14047 GCA_035287165.1 Patescibacteria group bacterium
ATTTGTCGTTGGGGTGGGTTGGGGGAGGGGGTTTTTTGTCCGATATAATATATAAACGTTTAGGCGCCTATATCGGGATAAAAGCTTATCAGGATGCAGAGAGTTTGCAGGCGCTTGGTGAGTTAGCTGCTGCTGTTCCAGAGAAATTCATCGTTGCGCAAGCACCGAGAAACAGTGCAGACTTACGTGCTACGTTGCAGAATGTACCTATGGATGCTTCTAAAAACTTCGCCGTCGTAGCGTCGTGGGAAGGTTTAATAGACCCCCCAAGACCATTAGCGGGTTTCGAAGGTCCTACAGACGTGGTTTACTATGTTCCTTCCAATTCAAATGACGAAGCGACGGAGGTTGCGGCGGAATGGTTAATTGAGCAAGGCATAAAAAATCCCGAGGAAGCAAAACGGTTACTGACCGAACATGCAAGAGATTATCAGGGAAAATACAGGGTTCTTGAGTTTGGCACATTGCCGCACGGTCTCAACTGGGATGACCAGGAGATATATAAACCAGCTAAAGATTAAGGATAGACTAAGACCAAATTCTACCTTACTACTGCTCGTCTCGTGTGAAGACTAAATTCATCACCATTAACATTTCCCTTGATATGCATTTCTCCGCTGAATTCTTCCGGTTCATTAACCGCAAATGAAACTGTGCGATCCTCGCCCACTGGTATATGTATTGAGCCGTCTTTTATGGTGATCTGACCGTTGGCAAGATGCTCTGGTAGCTGGACTTGTGAAGGATCCGCTAAATCAGGAACAATTTCCATGAAAACCCCTGAAAGCTCCTGATTGACCGTATCCATCACGCTTTCATGACTGGGAAGTGATACATACGCTCCATATTTTCTTTGGATTACGCTATAAATCCTGCCGACTTCCCTCTTGATTTCTTCGATGCCCGCGTCCATCCCACGTGTTTCTATAGTTTGTATTATTGAGCTTTGCAAGAAGGTAAATTCTTGCTGTATGTCGTCCGGTATTGCAGCTCCTCCCGCAATCCTGTCGCGTATCTCGGTAATCATACCCGGCGCTTCCCGCGCCAATGTTTCTTGACTTTCTATACGGAGCATGGCTTTAACATCTTCCGCGTTTTTAAGTCCGTACAGATTTTGCATGTTTTGTACATAGTTATCGATTGCTTGCCCGAATCCAAGCTGTGCT
This sequence comes from Patescibacteria group bacterium, assembly GCA_035287165.1. Taxonomy (GTDB): domain Bacteria; phylum Patescibacteriota; class Microgenomatia; family 2-01-FULL-40-14; genus DATEBW01. The sequence goes on from DATEBW010000040.1 coordinate 1,167, forward strand.
GCTTGTGCAGCAAACCGCTCCTGATCCCGATTCAGATCGGCAACCGGAATATGTTCATTGACGTCTGCTAGTACACCACCAACATTAATCGTTCGATTTAATTGAGATATTTCTTCAAAGTTCTCTGGAATTTCTATTGCGAAATTTGCAACGCTATTCAATCCCGGCAAGGGATTAATCGTCATGCCGGCAAAACTTCTCAAATCGAGCGCAAGTTCATTCGTGCCCTCTTCATTGAGCGTCGATTCCTTTAGTTTAAGGCTATACATATAGTCATATCCCGAATCTTCTATGGTGAATGAGCCGTCATCGTTGAGTCTATAGGCGATTGACGATCCTACAATAGGCGCTGTTGTCAGTGTCGGAGTTTTTTGCAACAGTTCGTTTTGCCTTCTAATTTCCTCATTTTCGCCTGCCCGAGGTTGTTCTGTTGGATCGGGTGTAGGTATTACCGTCGGTTGAGCAGTCGGGGTCGCTTGGCCAACGGGAGTTTCATCCGGTTCAACCGTGCCTATTACCGTAACTTTAACATCGGACTGGCCGGAAGTTTCGGGTTTTGTTACAATATCCGGGCTACCAACTATAGTAAATTCCGGTATCTCCGCCGCTCGACTCTGAGAAGGAACATGTATAATTCCATCACCAGTAATCGGATTATCTCCCTCTTGCTCAAATCTGAAAGAGAGATTATTGGGATTAACTATGAACTCTCCAGACTGTGTTCTATAAGTATAGGATTCATTGGGGATAAAAAGTGCAACTTGTAAACGTCCGTCGTTGAGATGAAGGAGCTTCACTTCGATTTTTTCAATTACTGCTCTTGCCTCATCGTCTAGCTTCGGATAGTCTTCGTATTGTTGTTTCCAGAAAGTTTCCATGACAGCTAACATATCTTTACCAGTTGCTGAATTGCTATTTCCTATTCCAGGGGTAGACATGCTGTATCCTTTAAACTTCCCAACTTGCTGAAGGCCGAGTATGTCTGAAGCCCGAACCGAAGTGATACCGGCATCTTTTCCCAACTGAAACACATATACGCCGATTTCACCCTCTGGTATGAGAGGATTTTCACCTTTGGTGACCGTTTCAGGCATGTGAAATGTTACCTTTTTCTCGTCCTCATCAAAGGGAATCACTGTTCCGGTAATCTCTATTTTAGGAACTACTTCTGTTTCGGGTGATACGGAAGGTTGTTCTGTTGGCTCTTCAGTTTGTTCACCGACAATAGGAGTTTCCCCCGGTTCAAGGGTTGCGGTGACTGACGGTCTTATTTCTGTAGGAGTAGCTGTTGCTATTGCAGGTAACGGACCAATTTCTCCCCCGCATGCGGCAGCGAGCGTCATTCCTCCCGCAAGTATCCCTGCCTTTCCTAATCTTTTTGCTCCAATAGCAGCATTTTTTAGACTCTCAAGCCTATCTTCGCCGAATTCCTTCCATCCTGCAAGGCGGGCCTCAACGAAACGATTTACTCTGCCAGTCATCCGGTCGCCGAGTGGCTCTGGCTGCTCTGGAGTCACAATCTTAATTTCCGATGATGGCATGTTTGTAATCTCTTCCATAGTCTTTAAGTTTCTCTTGGAAATTTTCTATATGTTGATTAAAAAACTTATACAAATCCATTCCATCAGAAATATCTTCTGTCTCTATCTGTTTACGTGCTTCATCTGATAAATTCTCTATCCCTTTCATTAAAATAAATTTAGACAGCGTTTCGTCTAACTTCTTTAACTCTTCTTGTTTATTCTCTCTCATCAACGTCTCTGCATACTCCGCTACACCGAACATTTCATACAATTTTGGATTAGTTGTTATGTTTTGCATTGTTATACTTACCGATATTTAAGAGATTACTATCATATAGTTTGATGCATATTATATCATAACAAAATCACAGCGGTTCGAGGCGCGCCTTCACTTCAAGACGTTTCAAATAAGTTCCCGGCGGAACGCAGGTAATTAAACTTACATACGACGCGTCATACCGTTGTTCCAGTACGCTGATATCATCAGGCGTCGTAATGCGTGTCGTGATGACGACATAACGGTACGTGATGCCGTCATACTTCACGAAAATTTCATCGCCTTTTTCCAGATCGGTCAAGCGGCTAAAAATAGCTTTGTAGTTGGACGGATTATAGAAAATCGGCAATATTGAATGACCGAAGATGACGGCAGTCCCGTAATCACCGGGCAAGCCGGTGCCCCCATAATGGATGAGAGATTTATTTAAATCGTCACCGGCAATCTTCACTACCGCGTCTTTTATGCGGAGTTTTGGTATCGTAAGAAGATACGTCGTGCCCGCGATCCTTGTAGCGCCTTGAGGTCTGTCCGGATACCACGTGCTTGCCTTGGTGAGGTCGACAGATTCAGGAGCTGTTTCCAGTTCGTCCGCGGCTGCAGCGACCATACCGGTATTGGTAACCGATTTGACAACTTCTTTATCCATCAGGCGGCTTTTTAATTCAAACGAAAGTAAAGGATAGATAACCCACGCGATAAGCATGATACCTATCATGCCCATACCGATAGAAACATATGAGAGGACCAGACCGCGATTTCGCGGGGACGAGACCGGCGGATTGATGTAGGTAGGAGGCGCTTTGACGTAACGATAGAGCATACATTAAAAATTCTAAACTCTAAATTCGAAGTTCCAAATAAATTCTAAATAACAAATTTCAAAATCTAAACTTTTTGGGATTTAAGTATTAGAATTTGGGTATTATTTGGAGCTTAATAATTAGAATTTAGAATTTTACTTAATATGGCACTAATGTCACGGTGATATTGTTTTTATTCATGGGCAGGCGGTTTGAGAAGAAAGGCAGGGTGCGGGTTTCCCGAAGCGCATAGCCGATAATATTATTTTGAGTCATGTTCTGCACTTTTCCGTCCAGCTCGTCAACGGTAAGATTGGTAAAAGTACCCGGGAGAGATTCCGTGTCGATGGTAGGAAAAAGCACGCCGTGGTAGAGTGCGGTAAAAGTAAACGTATTCTCGTCACTCTTTTCAGGCTCGCTTACCGCGAAGGAACTTTTCTCCGGGGACAGTTCATATCCTTCAGGAATACCCTCTGCGACATACGCGGATAAAAACTGATCGATATGAGTTTTTTTAACACTGATCTGGGAAAATTCCAGTGTCAAATCGAGAGTCAGCTGTTCCGATTCATCGCCAACATCGGAATCGAAACGTTTTTCCACGACATTTTCATTCAGAGATTCGTCCAACTCTTCTTCATCTTCCGGTATCTGGGAAGCAAGTTTATCCTTTGCTTCATTCGACAATTCTTCAATCAGGGCGGCAAGGAGAGATTTTTGATCTTCGGCTGAAACAACGGTTATCTCGCGTTCGCTGCCGCCTGAAAACGCCGCGTCATTTTTCGCTAAGAGGGTGGTTTTGGGAAAATCGGCAACAGCGAATTCAGTATCGCCTTTTACATTGCCGGCGGGACCTATGCGGCTTGCGATAACCGATACTTTTTCCTTGCCGTATTCGAGACTTTCACCGGTATCGCTCGCAGACGCAACGGCAACATCGCCATCGAGCGTGAAGCTGACTTCAGACGTCGCGGCGAGCACCGTTCCTTTTTTCAGGATTTTTTCACTCGTTGATTTGTTGTAGACGATTACATCTCCTTTCGCTTTTTCTCCAGTTGTTTTGGTACCGGTTGCCGGTGCTGTTTTGGTTTGTGAAACGGTCGTGGAATACACGTTTCCGGGAATTTGCTCCGACGCTATGTCCGGTTCGCTCGACGCGGTGTTGACGGTTATCGTTACTTCTTTTTCCAATGATTCCGGCTGTACAATAAGCTCAACAGTCGTGTGCGGATACCAATATGCGGCACCTGCGGTAGAGACACCGAGAATAAACAGGGCGGCTGCCAGGGGAATGATCTGCTGCGGATTCGGGACCGTCAGCGAATGCGGCAGGGAAATCATAGGCAATAGTGAGCGGCGTTTTTCCGGAGCACGCGTTTTTATATCAGGCGCTGCCGTTTCCGGCGCAAAAGGCGTATCAGCATAGATCGGCGCGGTCTCCGTTGGCGGTACGGGCTCATCCTTTGCAGGGGCGTGATGCATACTTGACGGGTGTGCTTCCTCTTCCGGCTCTTCCTGTTTCATAGTATTTTTCTCCTCATCTGCTATATCTACGTCGGTAACAAATCCCAGGTTATCTTCCTCGTCTTGTTCTGAAGCGATAGGTGGTTGAACTGGCGGCTGATCGGCAATAGGCTGTTCATCAGACGAAGGCGGAAAATGGTCTGCTGTTTTCTCCGTTTGTTCATCTTTTGGCAGTGAGCTTGCCGCTACTGTCAGATCTGCCGGAATTGATTGTCCTGCTTGAACAGACAGTCCTGCGTGAACGATTGCGCGAATAGAATAATCCCAGGGGAGCGGTATGATTTTTGGCACATGTAAGAACTTATCATTTTTTTGCCAGGGATATGAAAGAAGCTTTTCCTTTATCTGGTCAAGCTCTTTCCCTTCGTTGTACAGGATGATTTTTGACGGAAAAATTTCTTCTTCGGCAAAAGAATCGAGGGCCTTTTCAAAATCCTGAATCAAATTCCCGGTTCGGGGAACTGAAGTTATTCGTTTGAGTATTCCCACCCGGTAGAGAGATAACGAAAGCTTATCTCCCTCCAAACCGAGAAGAAGGACGGTCTGCGGCGTTTCGTATTCCGCTTCAAGCGCATGCATGATGGCTTCGCGAATAGGAACGAAGCCGATTGGTGTAAGGTGTGTCCGTTCAAGGATTGCTTGGATAGACGGCTGAAATGACTCTTTCAGTTCATTATTATCAATATAATGATCAGGTACGCCGAGAATGACGTTTTGGACAGGGAGGCCGCCGACTACATCCACAATTGCCTGATGCGTGTCTTCATGCTTACCTACCGATTGAACAGTGCGTGTTTCGTCGTCCTGCCAAACAGCAGCTTTAGTGCACGTAGTGCCCACTTGAAGAGCAAGAAAGTAGGTTTTCTGCCCGGATGAAGTTCTGGATTTAAGAAAATCGGATACCTTTGGCAGTTTCATAATCACGAGAAATACCTGCCTTGTTTCCTGCCTGGGCAGACAGGGCAAGCAGGCGAATTACCGTTTCATTGTATCGTGTTTTTTCAGCCATGTATACCCCTCTGCTTTTAAAATTCAGCTGGTATGCCAAACGAAGTCCCGACGTACATCGGGACGGAGTGGCATAAAGCTTCTTTGTTTGACATTCCGGTTGGTTCATGATAGTGTTGTCGTCAGGAGCGGCGCTCGTGAAAGTACGGCTACTACTCTTGACCATTTTACTATCCGGCTTTACGGTAATTGGCTTATTGTGGTCGAGACAAGCTGTTTCTCCGGTCAATCCCGCAAGTACAGAAACGAAAATTTTCGTTATACCTCCAGGCGAATCCATTCGCGAGATTGCCGAACGTTTAAAACATGAAGGATTTATCCGCGACCCGCTCATGTTTTTCCTCCAGGTAAAAAAACTCGGTGTCGAGACGCGCATTCAGGCGGGTGATTTTCGTCTGGCGCCGGCAATGACATTATCTGAAGTCATCGATGAGCTGCAACATGGCACGCTGGATAAATGGGTGACGATTCCTGAAGGATGGCGAACGGAAGAAATCGGGCTTAAACTCGCACAGGAACTGGCTATTTCGGAGCAGGAGTTTATTGGGCAGGCAGAAGAAGGGTACATGTTTCCGGATACCTATCTGTTTCCCCTACAAGCCTCCGCATCGGCCGTTGTCAAGATAATGCGGAACAATTTCGATAAAAAAATAGACGAGGAGCTGCGTGCGGCAACTGCCGGGCAACAATTGACTCTCAACGACGTCGTGATCATCGCTTCGCTTGTTGAACGGGAAGCTCGTTTAGAAGAGGACCGTCCTATGGTCGCTTCGGTATTGCACAACCGGCTCGCAGCTGGTATGAAACTCGATATCGACGCAACGTTACAATATGCGCTTGGCTACCAGTCTGAAGAAAAAGACTGGTGGAAAGAAACACTAACCGCTGCCGATAAAGAAATAGATTCACCCTACAATACCTATAAATATGCAGGACTTCCTCCCGGACCGATAGCAAATCCGGGACTTTCGTCAATCCGCGCCGTCGTCTATCCGGAACAGACGGACTATTTTTACTACGTCGCAGATTCTGAAGGAAAAAGCCACTTTGCCCGCACGCTGGAAGAACATCAGGTAAACATACAAAATTATATTCTTGACAGTCGGTAATGTATGTGATATAAACACAAAACGCTCGTGCAGAAAGAAAGCGTATGTGCGGTACGCTTGCTTTTCTTGTTTTAATTTCAGATGGCGAAGAAAACGATACATTCCCCCCATAGCCGAATAAACGTAAACCAGAATACCATTTCACTGCCTCCGCTGGATTTGCTTGCAGTTCAAAAAGAAAGCTATAAATGGTTTCTCAATGACGGAATACGTCAGGTACTCAATGAGATTTCTCCCATTGAGGATTATAGCGGAAAAAACTGGACTCTGTCATTCGGAAACCATTCCTTTGATGAACCCAAGCTTACGGTCGACGAAGCCATAGAGAAAGATCTCTCCTACGAACAAGCGTTACGCATAGACGTCTCACTTACCAATAAAAAAACCGGCAAAACAGCTACTCAAACCGTTTACGGCGGTGAAGTTCCGGTGATGACTAACCGAGGAACATTCATCATCAACGGAGTTGAACGTTGTGTCGTTAATCAAATAATCCGTGCGGCAGGGGTATATTTTACCGGAGAAGTTGATCCGACCACGAATAAGATGTTGTATCAAGCCGAAATTCGTCCGCTCTACGGGTCATGGCTCGATTTTGTCATTTCGCGAAATGAAGTGATTTATGTACGTATTGATCGCCGGCGTAAACTCCCGGCGACTATTTTTTTGCGTATGTTGGGCTACGCGTCCGATGAAGCGATAATGAAGCTTTTCTCCGATGACAAGAAATTTATAGCAAAAACCATCGAAAAAGATCCGACGAAAACATATGAAGAAGCCATTTTGGAGATTTACAAAAAAGTCCGTCCGGGTGAGCCGCTGGTCGTTGAAAACGCACGGGAACGCATAAACGGCATGTTTTTCAATAACAGGATGTATAACCTCGGGGATGTCGGCAGGTACAAGATGAACCGGCGGCTAAAACTCAATCTTCCGAATGACCAGGAAACGTGGGTATTGCAAAAAGAGGATGTTATCGCATCCATCCAGATGTTAATCAACCTGATGAGTCACAAAGGTCAGGTGGACAACATTGATCATATGGGGAACCGCCGCGTCCGCCGCGTGGGGGAATTGGTTCTTTCTACGGCATTCCGCGTCGGCATGTTGCGACTGGAACGGACGATAAAAGAGCGGATGAGTTTAACCGGCGCCGTTGCTGATCTGACGCCAAGCCAGCTGATAAACCCCAAACCATTGATCGCCTCAATAAACGAATTTTTCCGCGTCAGCCAGCTTTCGACTATTGTTGACCAGACTAACCCCCTTTCCGAACTGGATAACCTTCGCCGTTTGACCGTGATGGGAAGCGGCGGCGTTTCCCGGGAACGTGCATCATTTTCCATCCGTGATATTCATTCTTCGCAGTACGGTCGTATTTGTCCGGTTCGTACGCCGGAGGGCCCGAACATCGGACTGGTTACCTACATGACGCTTTTTGCCCGCGTAAACCAGTACGGATTTTTAGAGACGCCGTACCGCAAAGTGGTTAAACGTAAGATCACGGATGAGGTGGTATATTTCCAGGCAGATGATGAAGAAGAGTATTATATCACCGAGGCAACACGCGCAACCGAGAACGGAAAAATAAAAGATGAAATTGTCCCCGCAAGATATCAGGGAGAATTTATCGAAGTAGATAGTTCAAAAATCCAATTTTGTGATATTTCCCCCCAGCAAGTAGTGGGAACGTCGGCCGCGCTGATTCCGTTTATCGCGCACGACGAGGCAAACCGCGCGTTGATGGGAACACACATGCAGTGCCAGGCAGTGCCTTTGATCAAGCCGTCGACGCCGATCGTGGGTACCGGTATGGAGATGCATATTCCGCGCGTCCTTGGACGCGTCATTACCGCAGAAGAAGAGGGTGTGGTCACGTATGTTGATGCAAATAAATTAACCGTCAAACCCAACGATGCGAAGAAGAAAGAACGCGTCTACATAATCGAAAAGTTTAAGAAAACGTCCCAATCCACGAGCTTTTCCCAAAAACCTCTGGTTTTTCTCGGACAAAAAGTTAAAAAAGGACAAGTCCTCATAGACGGTCCTGCGTGCGAAAACGGCGAATTGGCTCTTGGGCAAAACGTCCGTATTGCCTATATGGCATTTGACGGACTCGGCTACGAAGATGCGATCGTTATTTCCGAACGATTGCTGCATGAAGATTTACTGACCTCTATCAATATCGAAGAGTATGAGACGGACGTCGTAGACACCAAATTAGGAGCTGAAGAAACGACACGGGATATTCCCAATGTCGGCGAAGCAGTACTGCGCAATCTCGACAAAGACGGCGTTATTACCATCGGTAGCGAAGTAGGGCCGAATGATATCCTGGTCGGAAAAATAGCGCCGAAGGGAGAAACCGAACTGACGGCAGAAGAGCGATTGCTGCGCGCGATTTTCGGTGAAAAGGCACGTGAAGTACGTGATACATCGCTTCGTATGCCGCACGGTGAGCGCGGAATAGTCGTCGGCGTGAAAGTTCTCGACCGGGATAAAGGAGACGAATTAGAGCCGGGTACCATCCGCCGAATCATCGTCAAAGTAGCACAGCTGCGTAAGGTAGTCGTCGGTGACAAGCTCGCCGGACGACACGGTAACAAAGGTGTTATCTCAAAAATCGTACCGGTTGCCGATATGCCGTATCTTCCGGACGGTACGCCGATCGACATTATTATCTCACCGCTGTCGGTATATAACCGTATGAACCTCGGCCAGCTTTTAGAAGCAACACTCGGATGGGCGGCAGAAAAACAGGGAGTGTCGTATGCGGTACCGGTATTTGAAAAGGTTTCTGAATCAATGATTTTTGATATTCTCAAAAAGTCAGCTGTCCCGGTTTCGGGTAAAACCGAATTGTACGATGGACGTACCGGCCAACGCTTTGACCGTGAGGTGGTCTATGGGATAGGTTACGTTATGAAGCTGATCCATATGATCGAGGATAAGACGCATGCCCGCTCTACCGGACCGTACTCACTGGTTACCCAGCAACCGCTCGGCGGCAAGGCGCAAATGGGCGGCCAGCGCGTCGGCGAAATGGAAGTCTGGACACTCGAGGCGCATAAGGCGGCATATACGCTGCAAGAACTTTTAACTATTAAGAGCGACGACGTCGTCGGCCGTGCGGGCGCGTTTGAGGCAATCGTTAAAAATATTCCCATCCCGACGCCGACGATTCCCGAATCTTTTAAAGTCTTAGTAAAGGAATTGCAAAGTTTATCGCTGAATGTTGAACCGGTCGGCTCATCTTCAATATGAACAACAATAATCCATTTTCACAACAAACAGACTTTACCGCGCTCAAGATCGCGCTCGCCGCGCCTGACCAAATCGTAACGTGGTCGAAAGGCGAAGTAACCAAGCCGGAAACCATTAACTACCGGACGCTTCGTCCGGAAAAAGACGGATTATTCGATGAGCGCATTTTCGGTCCCACGAAAGACTGGGAGTGTTACTGTGGTAAATATAAGCGGATTCGTTATAAGGGTGTCGTGTGTGATAAATGCGGTGTTGAAGTAACCCAATCCCGCGTGAGACGTGAACGGCTCGGCCATATCACTTTAGCCGCTCCTTGTGCGCATATATGGTTTTTCAAAGGGGCGCCTTCTGTACTCTCGCTTCTCTTAAATATACCGCCCAAGGCAGTCGAAAGCATCATTTACTTCACTCATTTTCTCGTGTTATCGGTTGATCCTATTAAGAAAAAAGAAGCGGTTAAAAGTGTCAGCGATCGCGGTGCTGAAGCACAAAAGGCACTTGAGCAACGGCACAAAGAAGCGCTTGCGGTAATCACGGATGAAGAAAAAGAGATGGTTATGGATATCAAAAAGCGTATAAAGCAGAGAGAGGCGCAGGAAATTAATGCGCAGGAAGCGAAGCTTAAAATCAAGCAAAAGATTACTTATGCCAAAGAACGGTACCTGAAAGAAAAGATGACGAACGAAGAGTTTTATAAACGCATGGGAAGCCTCGTACGGTCATTAAAAGAATTGACGGTATTAAGCGAAGAGGAATATTTGCGTCTTGCAGACTTGGGCGCCAGTGCGTTTTTCGAAGTTCAAACCGGCGCAGAAGGGATTAAGGCAGTTCTGGACCGCATGAATTTGGATAAGCTCGCCGCGCAGATTCGTGAAGAATCGAAAAAAAGCACGGGGCAGAAACACATAAAACTCGTAAAGCAACTACGCATCGTTGAAGGTTTGCGAAAAGCAGGCGTGGATCCGGTATGGATCATCATGCAGGTCATTCCGGTAATACCGCCCGACCTTCGTCCTATGGTGCAGCTTTCCGGAGGACGGTTTGCCACTTCCGACTTAAACGATCTCTACCGCCGGGTTATCAACCGCAATAATCGCCTTAAGCACCTTATCCAGCTTGGTGCGCCTGATATCATTCTTCGCAACGAAAAACGCATGCTGCAGGAAGCTGTTGATTCACTCATTGATTCCAGCCACGCGCGCCGCGGCCGCTCACTTCGACGAAAGCTGCGATCTCTCACCGACATGCTGCGCGGAAAACAAGGAAGGTTCCGTCAGAATCTACTCGGTAAGCGCGTGGATTACTCAGGACGATCGGTCATAGTGGTAGGACCCGAGCTGAAATTGACCCAATGCGGATTGCCAAAGGAGATGGCGCTTGAAATGTTCAAGCCGTTCGTGTTGCGTGAACTCCTTAAGCGGGGTATCGCACAAAACGTGAAGAACGCCAAATCACTCCTCGATGAACGAATTCCGGAGGTTTTCGATATCCTTGAGGAAATAACCAAAACACATCCAGTTCTTCTCAATCGTGCACCAACGCTTCACAAGCTCGGCATACAGGCATTTTATCCCATTCTGATAGAAGGATCTGCTATCCGGCTGCATCCCTGCGTATGTTCCGGTTATAATGCGGACTTCGACGGCGACCAGATGGCAGTGCATATTCCGTTGTCTGAAAAAGCACGCTCTGAATCCGAAGAATTGATGTTGCCTTCAAAGAATTTACTCAAGCCTGCCGATGGGAGCCCGGTGTCTGTGCCGAATAAGGGAATGGCGCTGGGTATGTACTATCTGACGTCAATAGACGAAAGCATCCCGTTTTCTGAAAACGAGAAAAAAACGCATATATACTCGCGCGACGAAGCAATTTATGAATATCAAAATAACCACATTAGCTTGAGACAGCGAATGCAGATGTATCTCGGCGGAAAGCCGATCGTGACGACCGTCGGACGGATCCTATTTAATGAAAAACTTCCTGATACTATCCCGTACATAAACAACACGGTGAATGCCGCTGCATTAAAAGGAATCGTGATGCGCGCATTTAAACAGTGCACTTATGAAGAAACTGCCCGGCTTATCGATGAAATCAAAAACCTCGGATTTTGGGCAGAAACAGTTGCCGGCGGCGTATCAGTATCAGTTTTTGACTGTAAGATGTTGCCGAACAAAGATGACTATATCAAGAAAGCGGAAAAATTAGTCGGACAACATGAGGAAAACTACAACAAAGGATACATCACTTCAGAAGAGCGACGCCGTCTCGTCAACAAAATCTGGATCGATACGACTGAAAAATTGACCGATGAAACATGGAAGTTGTTCGACACAGAAAATTCCGCGCGTATCATCATAGAATCCGGCGGCGCGCGCGCTTCGCGGGATCAAATTAAACAGCTGTCTGCCATGCGGGGATTGGTGGTCGATCCGCTCGGTAAAGTCGTTCCGTTGCCGACAAAATCCAATTTCCGTCAGGGGCTTTCGATATTTGAATACGTTACCAGTGCACGCGGTTCACGGAAAGGACTGACCGATTCGGCTCTAAAGACAGCCGATGCTGGATACTTGACTCGACGGCTCGTGGACGTTTCTCATGACGCAATCATCCGCATGGAGGACTGCGGTGCGACGGATGGCGTTGCCATTTCGAGGCAGGATCCACGCGAACGGCCGTTTATTGAACGTCTCATGGGGCGGGTCCTTGCCGAAGATGTGAAGAAACCGAAAGGTAAGACTGCTTTATTAAAGCGAAATACCGTTCTCGAAAATGAAACTGTTGCCCTGCTCGAGAAAAATGGCATTCAGTCAGTGAATGTTCGTTCTATCCTCTCTTGCCGTGCTAAATATGGTGTATGTCAGCATTGCTACGGATGGGATCTTTCCAATCTTCATCTCGTGACGCTCGGTACGCCGGTAGGCGTTATTGCAGCGCAATCAATAGGAGAACCGGGCACACAGCTGACCTTGCGTGTGAAGCATTCCGGCGGCGTGGTCGGCCTTGACGTAACGCAGGGTTTGCCGCGTGTCGAGGAGTTATTTGAATCGCGCGTGCCAAAGCTTCTCTCACCGGTCGCCGAAATAGCGGGACGGGCAACTATTGAGGAAACTGAAGACGGGTATGCAGTGACCATTACGCCGTCAAAAGGATCCCGGGAAGAAATCAGGAAATACACCGTTCCTGTTTCCATGGAGCTGAAAGTAAAAAATGAACAGCTGATCGAAATCGGCGCACAGCTGGCATCAGGATTTTTGGATTTGAAAGAAGTACTCCGTCTGCGTGGACTGCGCGGCGCTCAACAGTACCTGTTGCGTGAATTGCAAAACGTCTATGAATCGCAGGGAATTATCATCGATGACCGTCATTTCGA
>DATEBW010000041.1:0-5889 GCA_035287165.1 Patescibacteria group bacterium
TGCGGAGGAAATCTAACCGAAGATGTTGGTACAACGTATTGTCCCCATTGCAGTCATGAATTAAGCTGGGATACGTCAGATGGAGAAGAAGGACTGCCGTGGGAGTCTGACGTATCGGTATCGGATGATTGGCAAACATGGTCGGATAAAGACTGGGAAGCATGGTGGAACAAAAACGATCCTTTGTCCACTTAACCACACAGACCGGATTTACCCCGGGCGCACTGGGTACACCCGAATCGTACGCATCGGCCGCAAAGCGCAATAACACTTCCATCGGAATAGCTGATACTGCTCCTGACGCATGGATACCTTTTGAAACCGCATGCCGGCAAGCACAAGTTACTCCGCTTTTCGGCGGAGTGGTGTATCCGCTCATTGATTCAGTTAACCGATCCCGCGTATCACTTCATGCTTTAGATGCGCGCGGTTTAACAAATATTATTCGGATATTAGATTCTCAAGATACCCGAAAAAATACTTTCGACATTGCTGATATTGCGGAAAACTCTGACGGCCTTATTGCTATAGCCGCCCAACCTGGCTACCTGGCAATGCGTATGACATTTGACCCGCAAAGATTGTTCTATGAACTTACTCATGTCGGGGACTTTGAATCGGATTTGCAGATTAGACAGGATGCTTTGGAAGTTGATGATCTGAATGCTCAAACGGTTGTGACCAATCGCCCATGGAGAGCACACCCGAATCCTTTTGATCAATTTCATTCACTCACTCGTATAGCTCAAAAAGCCGGCCAACGTCTCCATCAGGAGGAATTTTCGCTCACAGACATTTCAGACAATATTGTTGTTCATGAATGGATCCGGGACCGCGCACGCCCGGGCAATGTGTTTGAAGCCGCTGCCTCGTATCATCCTGAACAGTACCTGAAATCTCCCGACCAGATGCGCGGGCTTGTACCGGTGTCCGCAGCAGAGCACGTTATTTGGCAACGCGGATGCGACGAAACCGGCAATATTGCAAGCAACCTCATGCAGGCATTGCCGCGGCCAAGCGTTCCCCGCTATCCCGTACCCGAGGGCAGGACTGCGTATTCAGTGTTACAGGAACGCGTTCAGAAAGCCATACCAAATCGATATCCTGACTGGAATAGGCCATAGTCAAGAATCAATTGCAACCCCTGATATGGTCTGATCCTGTTTCAGATGTTTCATAAAGACCTCTCGTGACGTGCGGTAGCCGAGTATTTTGCGTGGTCGATTGTTAATCTCCTCTATGACGTCGTGCAGCTCTTCATTAGTAATGTCATTAAAGTCTGTTCCTTTAGGGAAGTAATACCGAATATGCCAGTTGCCGTGCTCATTGGTTCCCCGCTCCCATGACGAATATGGATGGGCAAAGTAAACCGGTAACTCAAAAGACTGATGTTTGATAAACTCCAACCCATTGTCTGCTGTTGTTGACCGGCGTGCATGAGAAGGAAGATGAGTGAATATCTTCCGTTGCGCCATTACTGTTTCGTCTGCGTTTATTCGTCTGATGCGATACGCCTGTATATATCTACTGACTCGTTCTACCTCGGTATGCAGACCATTCTTTCGTCCTTTACCGATAATACTGTCTGCTTCCCAGTGACCGAACTGTTCTCGCTTGTTCACCGCTTCCGGTCGTTTACTGATCGAGACGCGGTCAGGGATACGGATGCGGTTGACTGATCGTCCCGTTTGTTTTCTTCGCCTCTTCTGTTTCCGGCGCAGATATTCATACCACGGCGTCTCCTGTTGTATCTGCTCCGGTTGGTATATCCACCGGTATATCGTCTCTGCCGTTATCCACCAAGATGAATTATACGGGTGATTCCCTTTCAGTCTTCCTGCGATCTGATCAGGACTCCAGCTATCCCGTAGTTTGTCTGTAACATACGAATAGACCTGCGCGTTTTTGAGCGGCTTCTTGCCATGTGCTGATTTCTGTTGTCGCTCATCTGCTAATGACTGGGCGTGAATGGCGACGTAGTGATCTCTCCACCGATTCCGTTTCAGCTCACGACCGATAGTCGATGGCGTTCTTCTGAGTCGTCTGGCACATACCTTGTTGGATACTCCCTGTGCTTTCCAGATTGCGAGCAAATCTCGTTCCTCTTTGGTTAGCTTTATATATTGCCGCTTCAATTTCCTCACCCCCTCTCCTTTGTATAGTTTACCGGAGGGGGTTGCAATCAATTATAGAACTTCCGTTATCAGGATGCTTCATAACGGTATAGTATACTAAATATGTTTGCGCAATATGGAACCGGACACTCAAAGATCAGTCAAAATCAACGTACTTCTTAAAAAAAACTACCCTAATGCTCGAATAGTTTTGAACTATTCCAACAATTGGGAGCTTCTCGTGGCGGTTATTTTATCAGCCCAGAGCACTGATAAGCAAATCAATAAGATTACTGAAAAACTATTCAAAAAATACAAAACGATCGGGGATTATGCCGAGGCGGATTTAGGCGAATTTGAAGAGGATATTCGCTCAAGCGGATTTTTCAGAAATAAAGCGAAAAATATCATTGCCGCGGCAAAACTCATACAAGATAAATTTAACGGTAAGATACCAAAGACGATGGATGAAATGTTGACGCTTCCCGGCGTCGCGCGCAAAACGGCAAATGTCGTATTGGGAAACGCGTACGGAGTGGTCGAAGGAATAGCCGTAGACACGCACGTCATACGGTTATCGCAACGGTTAGGTTTTTCCGATAAGAAAGATCCGGTGAAGATTGAACAGGATTTAATGAAGGCATTTCCCAAGAGTGAGTGGTTTAGGCTAACGTACCTCTTAATTGACCACGGCCGCGCAATTTGTGAAGCGAAGAAGCCGAAGTGCGATGCGTGTTTTTTAAACAAACTATGCCCTTCGGCGTTCAGATTCGCGCATTTTAAGAGATAGAGATTGGAGGTTGGAAATTAGAACATCGAATATGAAGTTCGATGTTTGAAAATGGAAAGTACATTATTTTGAATTATTCCAGTTATCATGAAGTTTATGGATTTTGCGTCCGAGAATATCGTACCTCTGTATTAAATTTTCAGTTCTGCTATGCATAGTATATCCAAGTCGGCATGCGACTTCCAGATGACAAATCATTTCATTTGCTTCACCCATCGCATCTCTCATGAACTTTTGAAACGTTTTTAATGATGATCGTTTTGCATACCCTTCGGCGATAAGCGGAGCAATACCGCGGCATGCCCGTCTTGATTGATCAACCAATAGAAATTGCTCATGCTTTGGGTATTTTTTTATATCCGTTTCTATCTGAATAGATAGGTCTATTGCTTCGTTATATACTTCCAAATCACGAAATGAAGAAATCATACAATTAACTATGACTGGGTCATCATTCGTCATGCTGAACTTGTCCTTTGCTCAACTCAGGATGGTGAGCTTGACGAATCCATTTCAGCATCTAGATTCTGATCCGCCAGCCGGCGGACAGAATGACAGGTTCATGGGTAGTATTTATGACCCACCCACAATTAACTATATCAATTTAGTTAAAAAGATCAATATTCAAATTTCTAACTTCGAATTTCTATCTGCTGGTATACTTAAGTAATGCTTTTACGAACGGTCATTGGCCTCATTATCATAGTTCTCCTTATTCCGGCTCATGCAGGGGCAATCGTCAATCCTTTGGAGACACCGAATAACCGTTTCGGCATCCATATCGTCGACGAGCACGACCTTGTAGACGCAGCGAACCTCGTGAACGGAAACGGCGGCGCGTGGGGATATATCGCCATGGTCATAACGGAAGATGACCGGGACCCGGATAAATGGCAGCGGACGTTTGACCGCATGCGTGAATTACGGCTTATCCCGATGATCCGGCTGGCGACGCGACCGGCAGGCGATCATTGGGAAAAACCTTCGACGGATGATGCGAAGGAATGGGCGGATTTTCTGGACGGCCTGAATTGGGTTATACAAAACCGGTACGTCATCCTTTTCAATGAACCGAATCACGCAAAAGAATGGGGGAATGACCTCAACCCGGAAGAATATGCGGCAGTCGCGCACTCGTTTATCACGGAACTGAAGGAACATTCGGATGATTTTTTTATCCTCCCCGCCGGATTTGATCAGGCGGCGAATAATACCCTTGATACAATGTCGCTGGACCGTTATTTTCAGCGGATGTATGAAGCTGACAAGGAGTTGTTTTCCCGTTTTGACGGATGGACGTCGCATTCATATCCTAATCCTCATTTCTCCGGTTCGATCCAAGCGCAAGGCCGGCAAAGCATCCGCGGTTACGAATGGGAGCTCGCCGTATTGGAATCCCGGGGCATGCGGAAAGATATTCCGGTTTTTATCACGGAAACAGGATGGGCGCACGCCGAAGGGGTGGCATATAATCCGCGGTACCAATCCGCGGAAGAAGTAACGGAAAAGTACGAAACCGCGTTTTCTTCGGTATGGGATGATCCGCGCATCGTGATGGTCGCGCCGTTTATCCTGAATTACCAGTCGCCGCCGTTCGACCATTTTTCATGGAAAAAGCTGGGGACTGACGAATATTATCCGGTTTATGAACGTATTCTTGGCATACAAAAAGTGCGCGGCACCCCTATGCAAATTGACAATGCGACCCTTGCAACTGATACCATTCCGCCGGTTCTTCTGACGAACGGGCGCTATCATCTTCCCATCGTCGTACGAAATACCGGACAGGTACTCTGGGAAACGGATAACGGCTGGCAACTGGTAGTTGCCGGTTCATCATATCCGCGCTATACGGCCTCACTTCCGCCACTTATGCCGGGTCAGGAGACGACCATCCCGCTGCCGTTTGCCGCTCCTGATACGGAAGGGGTTGCTGCATTCGTACTAGGGCTTTTGAGAGATGGAGAACTCGTTGCTACATCATCGCCGGTTTACGTAACGGTGAAGTATCCATCCAATCCGTGGATTCGATTCAGTGTGTTGATCAGAAAACTTCTTGAGGATGGGTAACGTTACTCTATCTTAATAGTCCAAAATTGTGTTTATGAGGTTAAAGACTACTTACGGGTCTTTCGATTGCCTTTTTAAACGCATTGAGTCCTGTAATGATATCTTCACGCATCGGAAATTCTCGGTACATAACATCAGGGATACTTCCTATAGCATCGGTGATCCGACGTTCGACGTCGTCTATCTTTTTCCCTAGTTTTTTCTCCAGCTTTTTCTCCAGCTTTTTCTCCAAAAGATCAAAAGAAGGTTGCAGTACTTCTCTAATTTGTTTTAAATCGTCTTTGGTAAGTGCCATATAAGACAATATAACATATATGCATAGCGACTACAACGAGGAAATCTACATGGAGTATGTTGTTCCAAAAAATTATCTCTTCAAAAACAAATTGAGTAAGATCGTCAGGACGATTGAAAGAAGTTTTGAGGCAACGATCGGAAAGTAAAACGTAACGTCATCTTTTTGAATAACGATGTTGCCGGGTAAATGTTCTTATTGGCTGCACGTGCCGTTCCGGTAGCCAAGAAGGACTACCATCTCATCTCCCATGCGCAATCGTCCGTTCGCATGGAGTTTGCATAAATGACATGCGCTGATATAGTCGAGTTCACGGTTTGTTTCGTTTCCTCTCGAGTCGATTACCGTTTCGTAACCGCAGACCGACTCACGTGCAGCGGACGAACAATCGGCTTCAATAAGCTCCGGCGTACAATTTGCCAGGCTTCCGTAGGAACCGGTTGCCGGCATGCTGCCATCGTCGCTGATGCCTTGAGTTTCACCGCCATCGACTTCAGCAAGCGTTGCATTATCAGCTGCCAGTTCGGCAGAATCCGTGCTTTCGGGTGTCGGGGAAATCGCGTCGGAATCTTGACCGGTAAACCGCGTAATCAGTTGCGGGTTATTTCGCACAAGAAATA
>DATEBW010000042.1:0-5243 GCA_035287165.1 Patescibacteria group bacterium
TAGAATTTAGATTGCATACTATTGATTCAATGAAAAGAATTTCTGTAAAATGTACGAGCTAACAAATAAGTACAAAATTCCTATTATTTTTGGATCTATTGTTCTTATCTTCCTTGTGCTTGGATCGATCCTGTTTATATTTGAGCAGCAACGAGGTCCCCTCGCTGAATCAATTGAAATTCAAACAAATCAAGAAGGTATTGTTGCAGGTTCAGATACCGAAACGATTTTGGTAGACATTGCAGGATCAATTAAGACTCCGGGACTTTACGAATTACCTATCGGTACCCGTATTGGCGATCTCATTGAGGCTGCAGGCGGGATAACTAATGAGGCTGATTCGGCATGGATTGCTCGTAGTCTGAATAAAGCGGAAAAGTTGCGAGACGGAATGAAAATCTATATTCCGGGTACCAATCAAGCAAGTGGATTCAATGATAACAGTACAGAATTAGGCAGTAAAATCAGCATAAACTCTGCCTCTCAATCTGAACTGGAATCACTCCCGGGCATCGGCCCGAAAAGCGCGGAAAAAATAATTCACGCACGGCCGTTTAATTCAGTTGATGAGTTGCTATCAAAAAAAGTCCTCGGGCAAAGTACTTTTGAGAAAATACAGGATCAGATATCGCTTTAGGGCGCGTACCGAAATAACGTCTAGTACATCACGAAGTATATTTGGATGAAATGCAAGGCGCTGATGAATGATAGTATACGATGTATACTTGAGCGAATCAGCAACGCGGCATTTCGCCAAATAGACGAGTGAGTTACTGGAGGTTATTTTGGTACGTGCCCTTAGTAGCTTATCAAAAAATGTCCCTTGATACGGCCGTCAATATTATAAATCAGCTTCTTCCCGAACCGCATTCATCTTTGCTCGCCGGCATGCTCTTTGGCGTGAGACGTACTATCCCGACAGCCTTATACGATGATCTTATTACAACCGGAACCATCCACGTTGTTGCGCTGTCAGGAATGAATATAACAATACTCGTGCGTGTTCTCTTCGACGGACTAGGCTCAATACTTGGTAAAATATTGGGAGTCTGTCTGACATTGGTTGGTATTACGGTATTTGTATGGTTCGTTGGCCCGTCACCAACGGTTGTTCGGGCCGCTTTTATGGGCGGCATTTCCGTCCTGGCAGTATATTTTGGCAGAAAAGATATTCCATTGCTAAGTTTAGTATTGACTGCTCTGACGATGTTAGTGTATGATCATACCCTTTTCACGAATGTATCCTTTCAGTTGTCATTTGCCGCGACACTCGGGATCCTTTTGTTCGGGAGCAAGCCGAGTGCACTTAAGCTAAAGCAGCAAATGCAATCGGGAAAATTATCTTTCACTTCAGGCTTACCTCAAAAAGTGAAAAGTTATTTGGTATCGTTCGCAGTTTGGACTGCCGGTGAGTTCCGGGTTACTCTTTCTGCACAGCTTTTCACGGTTCCGCTGATTATTTATCATTTCCGCCAGGTAAGCCTGATTGCGCCGTTAGCAAATGTATTGACGGGCTGGCTTGTTCCGTGGATTATGTATTTGGGCTTTCTGGCGGTATTTGCATCGTTGCTCTCCGGAACGGTCGGTCACGTCTTTGCTCTTCTTGTCTGGGTGCCTTTGACGGTCTTTATATATTTAGTCGAACTTTGCGCACAAATACCGGGCGCGGCAATTCCGCTATGAGTCAATCCCATTCACGCTTTTTTTCAGTCGGACTTCTGATTATTTTCTGGATTCTTGTCCTCGGTGCGGGTTTTTTCAGAAACCGGAGTGACGGTTTGCTGCATGTGTTTTTTTGCGACGTCGGACAGGGCGATGCAATTTATATAAAAATGCCCGACGGGACAGATTTTCTGATTGATGGCGGACCGAATTCCCGAGTGCTTGAGTGTCTCGGCGAGCACATGGCATTTTGGGACCGGCGGATAGAAGTGGTATTTTTAACCCATCCTCAAAAAGATCACTACGGCGGCCTTATTTCCGTCGCTGAACGGTATACCGTCAAATCTTTTATTCATCCCGGCATCGAGGTGAAGGATGCCAATTTTCAGACGCTGATCAGTCTGCTCGGACAAAGCAAAACTTCAGTCCGGACCCTGGGAGCGGGCAGCACCGTTCGACATGCCGACCCGACGGGACGCGAGATTAAGCTTTCGATTCTTTCACCTGAATCTGAAGCTGTTCAGGGATATCTTGAAGGTCACGCCGCCGGCACTGACCTTAACAATTTTTCCCTGGTCATGCATTTACGTTACGGTCAGTTTGACGCAATCTTTACGGGTGATGCGGAAGGAGAAGTATTGGTGAGCGCGTTTGAGAAATTGCCCGTTATGAGTGACGGGCTTGAAGTATACAAAGTTGGCCATCATGGATCTGCCGATGAGCAGAATGATACTATTGCATCCGTTCGGCGTCCCGGGCTTGCGGTGATCACGGTCGGAAAAAATAACAGCTACGGACACCCGCACGAATCGGTCATTGAGCAATTTAAAAATTCAGGTGCTAATGTTTTGAGAACTGACCAGAACGGGACGGTGGAAGTTATTACCGACGGGAAACGGTGGAAGGTGCTCAATTGACAGTCTTTTCTCTCATACTGAATCTGCCCACTTGCAAATGATTCACTCTTTCGTGTATGGTAAAAGCATGGACCAACAAGCGGATCAGTATGACGAATCCATGAAACAGCTGGATGGCAAGATTTCCGGCTGGAAGGAAAAAGCTGCAGGCAACCGCTTTGCGAGGCTCATGATGGGAGAAGGCAAAAACGACGATAATCACTTTGCGTGGCATAAACTTTCCGATAGCAGAAAGCTGATCGTGCTTGTTTCCGTATTGATCCTTCTGGTTTTGTTCCTCATTGGCAGCGAGATACTCTATACCTGGCTGGTAGAAAACCCGTACCTTCCGCCACCGCCGGGTCAATAGGGTTTCCGCCGGATTCTTATTATTTAACTCGCATCGCGAAATTATTTAGCACGTCATTGCGAGACATACGACATCACGAGTATGACGAAGCAATCCTGCTCGAGCTTGGGATTGCTTCTCCCTCGACTTCGCTCGGGATCGCAATGACAGATTGTTATAGCAGCGTTTTCATTTAGTAATTCGGCTTATACCACTCTGCTTTTAAAATCAGAAATGTATGCCTTCGTAGCTTTTAGTTTCGAGTAAGCTATACGTTGTTTTAATAGGTCATCTCGATTTTAAAAGCTCCGTTTTGGTATACCATGATTATTCTGAAACTAAAAGCGAAGGGGTATATTTACATTCGTCGCTTCGTCGGATATAATCGCGCCTATGCAAACTGATTTCAATATTTCAACCCTTCCGAACGGTCTGCGCGTTGTATCCGTTCCCATGGATACCAAATCCATTGCCGTCCTGGTTCTGATTGGCGCCGGTAGCCGGTATGAAGACAAACAGGAAAACGGCATCGCGCATTTTCTCGAGCATATGATGTTTAAAGGGACTAAAAACCGGCCTTCTGCCTTATTGCTCGCACAAGAACTCGAAGGAATGGGCGCTGCTTACAACGCCTATACGGCAAAAGACCAGACCGGCTACTGGATAAAAGCAGCCGCCCACCATAAGGAAAAACTTCTGGATATTCTTTCCGACATGACGCTGCATTCACTGCTCTCTTCAGAAGAAATCGAACGTGAGAAAGGCGTTATCACCGAGGAGATCAATATGTACGAAGATATGCCCATCCGTAAAATAGGCTCAATTTATGAAGAACTGCTCTACGGCGATACGCCGCTCGGCCGGGATATAGCCGGTACCAAAGAAACGGTGCTGTCGTTCAAGCGGAATGATTTTACGGCATACATGGATCGTTTTTACCGGCCGAATCATGCGGTAGTCGTCATAGCCGGAGCCCGGGGTATCAGCCAGGATGAAGCAGAGCGATATTTCGGCGCATGGCAACAGCAGCCGGTTTCTTCTTTTGACCTGCAGAAAGAATCTCAAAGTAAACCGCAAATCCGTATTAATGCTAAAAAAACAGAGCAGACGCATCTTTGTTTAGGCTTTCGTGCTTTCGGATTAGCAGATCCGCGTCGATATGTGCTGGGATTATTGTCAGTTGTTTTAGGAGGCGGCATGTCTTCGCGTCTCTTTCATGAAGTGCGCGAACGCCGCGGGTTGGCCTATTACATCCGAACCAGCACGAGTAAATATCAGGATGTGGGAAACCTCGTCGCACAGGCGGGGATTGACCATCGTAAAGTCGAAGAAGCCGTGAAGGTTATCCAGGAGGAGTACTATAAAATGAGCCGGAAAAATTCCGGTATTACCGACGAAGAGCTGAAACGGGCAAAGGAATTTGTCAAAGGTCATTTTATATTGAGCCTTGAAGACAGCCATGAAGTAGCGAGTCTGATGGCTGAATCGCTTATTTTGGAAGGCCGTATTCGAACGCCGGAGGAAATCATCAGCGGCATCGATGCGGTGAATACTGAAGAAGTGACTCTTCTGGCAGGGGAGTTGTTCACTCCCGGGAGGATCAATCTCGCCGGAATCGGGCCGTTTGATAAAAAAGCAGAAGACGCCGTCAAAGCATGCATCCTGCCGTAATAATTCAACATTTTCTTCGCAATACCAGTATTCCCTTTTGGTTCGCGTCCGTGATCGGGTCAGCAGCAATCATAAACCTCATCGTATTCGGTTTATCCCTGCTCGCGGCATCCCCGGAAGTCAAGGTTCAATACGTTTCGGATGATGCTTTTTACTATCTTCAGCTGGCGAAAACTTTTTCCCTCTACGGCATCTGGTCTTTTGATAACGGCCTAACCGTGACATCCGGATTTCACCCGCTTCACGCGTATCTTCTGAGCTCGGTATATCTATTCACTCGTGCGGGACTATATGAATTTATCCGTTACGGGATTGCGTTGAGCGTATTCATTACTTCGGTGATCGTGACAGGCATCTATCTTTTTAGTTTCAAAAATAAAAAAACCCATTTTCTCGGATCGCTGGCGCTTGTATCTTCGGCTCCGGTGTTTGTATATAATGCCGTTTCGGTAGTCGAATGGCCGGTGAGCATTTTCTTTGGTACTCTGTACTATTTTCTGGTTCACCGGTACAGTGACAGCCTGAATAAAGGAAAACTTCTTGCAATAGCGACAGTCGGCTTTTTTGCCTCTTTGTCACGGGTGGATTTCGGCCTTACCGCAGTAACTATCCTTCTTGTTACGCTCGCGGTGAAAAAAGAAGTAAAAAGATCGGCAGCAGCCTTT
>DATEBW010000043.1:0-7647 GCA_035287165.1 Patescibacteria group bacterium
CCGGGATCTATCAGATTTTATAGATTCTGAATCAAGTTCAGAATGACGTGACATATACGTAAAGACATGATGGGGGTGTATCCCCACGGCGGCATAAACTCCTTCGTATTTTTTAGCAAGTTCTACTGCTCTTTTTGAGGATTCGACATCGGTGCCCGGAACGACTATGGTGGTAACACCTGCTTCACGTGCTCGTTCCCGTACATCTGCTACATTCTTAAAACGCGAAAAATTCAAATGTGCGTGAGTGTCAAACATAGTCTTTATTCCAACTCTTCGATAGCAAAATCGATTCCTTTTTCCCTTATTCTCTTTACATGATCCAGGACGATGATTTTAATTGCATCTGCGGATTCAATATCTCCGTCTCGTTGAAGCAATTCAATTGTTCGCCGCGCGATAGGGGTAAAACGAGCACGTAGTATTTTAATAATATCGCTCGAATGTTCGGGCAAATTTTCTCCTTTTGTTAATGCAACATGGTTTCCCTGTAAGACGTCAAACAACTTGGCCAGTGCCGCATGAGTATCAGTGATTGATGGCGAAGGTTTTTCAAATTGTTCAAAATTATCGGTAAGAGTTCGGGCTATGGTTTCTGGTAACTCCTCATTAAATGTCCTAAAGGCTTCCAGTTCTCCGTTTTTTTTAATGCCGTTCAACACTTGATCATGGAGGGTTATATCATCGATAAAAATTTCAGGATCATCATGGGGAACAATATGCATTAAAACATCAGGATAATAGCGCATAAGAGAAGGAAACTGAAGCTGACAGTAGGTATAAAGCCGTATAACACTAAATGAATGTTCCGAGATCGATTCTTCAAAACCATTTCGTTGCGCCTCCTTCATAAAGGGGACGTTTTTCCAGCGTGTTACCTCGTATCCCTGATAGGATAAAGCCATCGTGGAATATATGCCGTCGAGCGCCGATGAGTTTGAGTTTTCTAAATGCTTTTCCGAGTTTCGCATTGTCTTTCGATGGCTAGTATATCACGAGAAGAATCGGGAGAAATTGAGATGTGCGTGGGTGTCAAACATAATACGAATAACTCATTGAACAATGAACAAATTAACAAGGAACAAAATGAACTTTATTCTGAAAGTGATGCTTTTTTCAGAAAATAGGCAGATACGGCGGATAATACGGCAAGATACGCCATGGCAACAAACCACGCCTGTATTACCGTCGTTTGATTGCTCGGATTATAAAACCCTGCATCGCGAAGGAGGACAAAGACCCATGACGTGCTCCCCCAAGCGTGCGTGGCGATAAAGAAGAGTGAAAGGTAGAGGGCTATTCCGCGGGAAAGTTTGAGAAAAATAATATACCAGATGATCAGCCAGACAACCACCGCGGCGATAAATGCGTAGGGCGAGAACTGCAGGACATAATACGCAGGACTTGCTTCATTGACGATGCCATAGCGCCAGTACGTCTGCGGTTGGCCAAGTATGGTTAAGACTGCGTCCGCGAGTGCAAAAGGGAAAAATGCGAAGAAATAGGGATTTTTTGTAAACATGGCTTACTATTGTTCTCTGTTTATGGCAAACTTCGAATTTATTTCGAATTTATTTTAAATTTTCCTTCCACCTGCATAAAGATATATCGGTGCGGATTTTAAAGAATATCGTTGGTAATCTTTCATAATTATGACATCTTTATTGGGACCAATATTATCGGAGTTTGCTCGTAATATTCCCGCGAACTCTGGTTTTTGAGCAAGATGGGTTAATGCCGTAATAGCCTGACGAATAATATCCTCGTTATCTTCATACAAGAGAAATACTTTTTCTGATCTGTTAGCCGATGCTTCGTCTTCTTCTTGGGATAATTTCCCCATATATTCGGCTAGATCAAAATACCCTTTTTTTCTCATATATTCACCGAATGAGCTCCACCCATCAATTACTCTTTCCAACCCATCATGGGATTCTACTCCAATCGAAGGAAAATTATCCTGAAGAAGAATCAAACCGTCACGTTCAAAATTATCCGCTCTTATTTGGTGTTCTGGACGGAAGTCCAACTCATCTGGATTTGCTTCGATCTGATTTGACATCTATAACCTAATAAAAAGAATGACGTTTTAAATGAAGCTCTCTTAAATTGTGCCGGAGAGAGGACTCGAACCCCCATGTCGTAAGACACATGGTCCTAAACCATGCGCGTCTGCCAATTCCGCCACTCCGGCATATAATATTTAATTATTTCTTTCAATACTTCTATTCCCATTTCTGATTTAATATATTTTTCGAATATTCTTGCTTACTTACTCAATGCAAATTGCCCAACGGATAGCAACATTACAGGCAGTAAGCGTCTTGTTGAAGCACGCATACCTTTTTCGTGTTGCTTTATCTTCGACCAATGTCATTTGTCAGTCCTTTATAAATCTTCCCGGTATGGATGCTATAAAGCGTCTTATACATTTTTTCTACCAAACGTCAACGCACAAGCTATCTTACCTTCATTGGAGTTTCTAATTCTCTTACCACGTTACCTAATTCCCCTATGTCAGATTTTATTTTAGATTTAACGACGTTAATATCTGCCCCTCTGACTTCCAATGCTCCCACGCCTACAATGAGTACATTAGGCGAATGTTTCCTTATTGCTTCGACCAACGCTTCCCCTTCTTTTCCGGTAACTGCAGGATCTTCATAATTGCCATCGACTAAAACCACGTCAATTTCCAATTCACTAAATAGTTTGATTTTCTCTAGCGCTGATGGAACGGTGCCGGCTGTGAGTACAACCTCATGCCCTGCTTTTTCCAGCTGGACTTTCATGATACGCTGAAAAACCTCGCTATCATCAAAGACGGCAAGCTTGGCTTCTGGTGGCATATGATTATTTCACTTTACTAGATAATATCTCGAAGATAGTATACCAAAAGATACTATACCAGGACTAACGCAGTCCGAGCCTACCAAAAAAAGAATAGAAGATCCTGATCCGTCAGCTGACGGACAGGATGACGGCTCCTGGGTAACTCCTATATAACCGGACAAATAATTAAGGGGAACCCTTGCAGGATCGCAAGCTTTGTCAGATGTAGAGACAGGTTTGAAACCTGTCTCTACGTTTTATTATAACGTGAGTTTCGGTGCCGGAGTAACCTTATCAATCTCGTTCATGAAATAACGGACCTTACCTGCCCACGTTTTTGAGGGAGGCGCATAAATCGGCCCCATTTTTTCGATGGTATCCGCGCCTTTGTCAATATAGTTATATTTCAGTCCGCGCGTAACCGTTTCAATGCCGTCTTCCCAGTTTTCAAAGCCGATGCCGGATGAAGAGCCGGTCGGTATCCCCCATCCCCATGCATTGTATGATTTATAGGGAATCCGTTTGCCGAATGTCGATTCAACGCCGGCGATAGCGGCAACGAGCGACCAGTTTTCATCACCCAGTTCGTACGCATCGGCGTACGCGACAAATTTGTCTGCATAGTCAACCAGCTCGGAGTCATGCATGGCGAAATAATCCTTCAGCTTTTCGACACGATAATCCACCTGCCTCACCGGCGCCTGCCGGTATACGGAAACAGGGGTCGGCAAGGTGGAATAGACCAACCCTTCTGCCGGCCTGCCGAGCTGTACTTTCTGGAACAGCAACGTATAGGACGGTACCGCATACAGTTCGTCAGCACGGACATCTTTTGCCGAAGCAAAAAATACGAACGCGGTCGACAGAATTACGATCATTTGTCTGATAAAATGTTTCATAGTATTACGTTATGAGTTAAAATACTTCTATTGAAAAGATCCGCCGCCGCTCTACTTCGTCTCGTGCTCTACGTGCACGCAGACGAACGATCGCTTTGTCGGATTGTTGTTTACTAAATTCTTCTCCCGCGGAGACGGGATCATCATTAAGTAACCAACAAAAAAATCTTGAAGCCATTTCGTATTCCGAAATAACTTCAAGATCTGCTCGTATTATAACTTATACTATAGGGTTTGTCAAGTCAGGTCGATTATTATTTGACTATTAAAAGAAACAAGAGGCTTTTTTGAGGCTAAAGCGGGATATAGTAGTTGCAAAGAAGCAATCCTAATTCAATCCGAATCATCCGAATTATCCTAATAAAATGCATTCGGATCATCCGGATGGAATTCGTTGATTAGGATCGCTTTTTATTTCATCTCATTCATGAAGTGCAGGACGCCTGCTGCCCAGGATCCTTTGCTTTGAGGAGTATATTTGAGCATAATCTCATCCGGCTCAAGCAGGCCGTTTGTAACATATTTTTCGGAAAGCGTTTTGGCCACCGTATCCATCCCTTCCTCGTAAGAGGAAAACCGCGTAACCTTATCACCGTAAATACCGTATCCCCAGCAATTATTCGATCCCTCGGGAATGCGCTTGCAGCAGGTAGATTCCTGCATCGATATGGCAGGCAGTAAGCGAAAATCCAGGTTGTACCGGTCGGCCGATTCAACATACTTCTCTGCGTAATACTCGGGCGGTTCAAGAGGGCAACTATAGGTATTCAGGAAATTCGCAACTATTTTCGGACGCGCGTCGCCTGCTATAACCGAAACGTGGAATGCGCCGAGCACCGATTCATACCACGGCTCGAAGGATTCTTCGTTCGCGTAGACAACGCCGGGATTTTGGGGAATACCGACCTCCGCCGCCAATGCCACCGGTGGGTTATCTGCCGTGGCATTTACCGTCGGGCGAGACTGATCATAGTAGTACCATACTGCCGAAATCAAAACTGCGCAGCTAAGAGGAAACCACAGCGCAATATATGCAACAGTTTTCATATGAGATATACCCTCTCCGCTTTCAAAATGCAACTGGTATGCCTAACGGAGCCCCGACCCGCCGGCTGGCGGGGAACAGAGTAAAGTATATCGCACTATCATGGCATAACGCCGATATGCTTGTCAAGCGGACTTGAAGAATATCATGACGAGCGGCGCAAACGTCAGCGCGACGAACTGCAAAATCATTGAAACCAGAACAGAGATAAGCAACAGTTTATTTGAGAAGAACGATTGGTTTTTTCTCACCAGAAAAACGACTGCAAGCTGGAAAATCACGAGAAACGTAAATGCCAGATTCTGGGAATGCGATTCTGACGTGTTAAGGAGCGATACGATAAATAATAAGAGCGTAAGCGAAGCGATGACAGTACCGACCGGCAAAATAAACCCGAGAGACTCCCGATTGATCAGGCGGCGGACGTCAACAGAATTGCGTCTCTGCATGACCGACGGCGTTCCCGGATCAAACGCAAGACTCAATGCCGGCAATCCGTCGGTGACGAGATTAATCCAGAGGATATGGACCGGAAGCAGGGGTACCGGGATAGGGCTCGGCAAAAATAGTGAAACGATGAGCGCGCCGAATATGATCAATACTTCTCCGAGGTTGCAGGAAAGCAGATAGGTAATGCTTTTAACGATATTATCGTAAATAATTCGTCCTTCACGGATAGCATGGACAATCGTCGCATAATTATCGTCGGTTATAACCATGTCGGAAACCTCTTTTGCCACGTCTGTCCCGGTTATGCCCATAGCGACCCCGATATCCGCCTGCTTGAGGGCGAGCGCATCGTTTATGCCGTCGCCGGTCACGGTCACCACGTGTTTTTTATACTGTAAGAGTTTGACGATCCTGAATTTATCTTCAGGGGTTGCACGGGCGATGATGCGCAGGGAACCGAGGCGTTCGAGCAGCTGTTTGTCTGATAAAGTCGCCAGCTGCTGGCCGGTCATCACGACGTCATCGTCATCGAAGAGGCCTATCTGACGGCCGATGCTTTCTGCCGTCAACGGATTGTCCCCCGTTACCATAATAGTTTCTATGCCGGCCGATCGGGCGGTGCGTATGACATTCCTCGTTTCAGGCCGGGCGGGATCGTGGATGGCGACAAATCCCAGAAATGTCATCGAATGTTCGGCGTCATCCCGGTGATTCGATTGGTCAATCCGTTCCCGTTTTGCCAGGGCGAGCATGCGATATCCTTGCGCCGCCGTGCGCTGGAATTGCTCTGTCGTCTCTTTCCTGATCCGTTCCGTCATGACCACCCGTTTTCCTTTCAGTTGGATATGTGAAGAGCGTTCAAGAATGGACTCGGGAGCTCCTTTTGCATACATATTTTTCTCGCCATCCTCTTCCCACAAGGTACTCATAAGTTTTCGTTTTTGGTCAAACTGAAACGTATCGAGCAGTCTCCCTTTTTCATTGACGCTTTTAATGCTGAAGCCCGCATCCTTTGCTAAAAGAAGAAGGCTGCCTTCAGTTTGATCGCCCAGAATATCATATCCGCCTGTCTTCTTATTTTTTATCAGTGAAGCTTCATTGCATAAGATGCCGGTCTTTATAAACTCATTAATGTCGTGGTTATGAACTGGTGAAACGATCTTTTCGGCAGGATATAAAGAACCGGCAACCCACGCCTGCTGAACACGCATTTTATTTTCGGTCAGCGTACCGGTTTTATCCGTAACAATTATCGTGGTATTACCCAGCGCTTCAATGGCGCTTAGCTTACGAAGGATAGCCTTCTGCCGTGCCATCCGTTGCAAGCCAACCGCGAGAGTAATCGTAATGACCGCCGGAAGCCCTTCGGGAACCGCTGCGACAGCCAGGCTGATCGACGTAAGGAGCATTCTGATCAGTGATTCCCCCTGCGCTATGCCGAGAAGAAAAATGAGAACGGTAATCGCCAAAGCGAGCAGCGTAAGCTGCGTTCCTAAAACGGCAATCTTTTTCATCAGAGGTGTCTGTTCATGGGGAATATTGGCGAGCGATGCGGCCAGTTTTCCGAATTTAGTTTGTACGCCGGTTGCCGTTATTTTCATCATTCCGCTGCCCGCCGCGACGATTGTCCCCATAAAAACAGAGCGTCCGTCATTATTGCGGTAATCCTTTTCCACGGGAAGGGACTCTCCGGTCAGCGAGGCTTCGTTTATTTCCAGCCGGCTCGAAAATAGCAGTTCGCCGTCAGCCGGCACTTTATCGCCTTCAGCGAGCTTTACGATATCGCCGGGGACCAATTCGGTACTCTTGACGAGCTGTTCCTTGCCGTTCCTGATAGCGCGGACCTTCGAAATCGCAAACTGTCTCAAAGCATTGATCGCGTTTTCCGCTTTATATTCCTGTATAAAGCCGAAGATCGCGTTAACCACTACGATAAAAAATATGAAACCGGCATCGATCTTCTCGCCGATGACGAAAGAAAATATCCCGGCGCCCACGAGGAGAAGGACAAGAATATTAGTCACTTGCCTGAAGAACATAGCGATAGCCGGCGTGTGCCGCTGGTCACCGACCGTATTGGCGCCATACTGTGATAGTCTGCGCGCGGCCTCATCATCGGTCAGGCCATTTGGCGTTGTAGGCATACGAATCATTGTATACCACTCTGCTTTGATTTTGCAATAAATATTGTATACCGGCGAAGGGGTATACACGAGAAATCGATCGAACGGAATAACCTATTCACCGAGTAACAGACTAACATTCTGTTTAAATGGTATTCCGTCCGTCGGAGGACCGGTTATTCAGTTATTCGTTTCCCTAAGTTTTGCTTTACAGCTATGATACAATACGTTCATGGATAGCAAAGTAGTTATCGGGCTTCTCGTCATCATCGCGCTTCTGTTCGGCGGCGTATTTCTT
>DATEBW010000044.1:0-4446 GCA_035287165.1 Patescibacteria group bacterium
AGAATTGTACACTTATTGGAAACAGGAGATGTGGCGCTTCGCAACTGACAACTTACAACTCTCAACTAACAACTTAAGATGGCGCCCGCACACGGATGAGGAACGGTCTCATTATTCAAAACGAACTGAAGATATCGAATATAAGTTTCCCTTTGGCTGGAAAGAACTCTACGGCTTAGCTTACCGTACGGATTTTGATCTGAAAAACCATAGGGAAAAATCGGGTGTAGATCTTCGTGCTACTGACCCTGAATCCGGCGAAAAGTTTATTCCGCATGTGATCGAACCGACGTTCGGTATGGACCGATCATTGTTAGCCATTCTTTGTGACTTGTACGCCGAGGAGGAGGTAAACGGGAAAAAACGTACGGTTCTTCGGCTCCCTCCGTGGCTGGCACCCTATCAACTTGCCGTCTTTCCTCTGGTGGTAAATAAACCTGATTTGGTGAAAAAAGCACGGGAAGTTTTCAAACTGGCACAAGAAGCGGGATATCGGATTGCTTGGGATGACCGCGGCAATATCGGAAAACGGTACTTTGCCCAGGATGAAATCGGGACATACCATTGCATTACCATAGACTATCAGACTCTTGAGGACAACACGGTTACAGTTCGCGACCGTGATACGATGAAACAAGTGCGGGTGAACCCAGCGGAATTTCTCAATAAGGGCAAGGAACAGTATTCCCCGAAGGGAATTATCGCAACATAAA
Organism: Patescibacteria group bacterium; assembly: GCA_035287165.1. Lineage (GTDB taxonomy): Bacteria > Patescibacteriota > Microgenomatia > 2-01-FULL-40-14 > DATEBW01. Next base: position 714 of record DATEBW010000044.1, read on the forward strand.
ATACATAGACAATATCCCGGCCGGAACGCCGATCGTGATTAACCACGCACACCAATCACCTTTTATGCCATACAGTTTTCCTGCTTTGTCGGCACAATTAACGAGTAAATGTTGTCGCAGGTGTAATTCTTTTTCTATTTCCTGAAGCCTCTGGAATTTTATCTTTTGGATAGCTTTATGCCGCATATAATAGACACGCCAAATAAATAATACTATTGCGGATAACAAGGCCAAAAGAGGGTATGCTTCCCAATTATCACCGCTTAAGCCTACCATGCCGAATACCCCGGCGATAAGAATAGCGCCGATTCCCCAATTCATCGTATCGTAATGGATCGTCATTTCCTGTGTTTTCTCGTATTCGAGGCGCAGATTTTCTTCACGTGCCGGTTTCATATTCTGAAGAATGCGACAAGAGTCAAACCGATTCGACATACCAATAGCATACGACATCAAAACAAGAGGGGATAACACCATTAATTAAATCTGCCGAGACCTAACGAGAGGCTCGCCCGAAAACTCGCCCGGAACCATGCTAACGCGAGAATAAGATAGATGATATTTAAAGCAAAACTCAGCACGATTAAAGGGGGATCCACGAAACCGTTCAACAACAACTGCCGCATTGACTCAAAGATATAGGTCGTCGGAATAAGATAACTTATCGGATGCAGAAACGTCGGCAACATTGCAAGAGGGAAATAAACGACGCTAAACGGCAGTAATATTCCTGGCAATGTCCATACGACTGTTTGCACTTTCGGTCCGTAACGGATCACTATGCCGGCAGATATAAACCCTACCCACCAGCCCGTCATGACAGCACCGACGAAAAAAGGGATCAGCCACCAGCCAATCATAAAAATATTCACCGAATACAGGAGAAGTACTATCGGTGTCAGCAGACTGATGGTAAATATCGTTTTCCCGACTGATAATACTAGAACACCGGTTATCCACTCGGCGAGGGTCAATGGCGTAGAGAATAAATTAACCAGATTGTTGTTCCAAATCTCATCGATAAGATTACGGGAGATCTCGCTTTGAGAACGCCAGATAACGTTCCATAAAATCAATCCCGTCAGGATAGTTGCGATGATAGCCGTCAATCCCGAAGCCTCACCCAGCCATCTGCTCGTAATACCCCACAGCAACACGTCGATTATGGGCCAATAGATCATGTCGCTTAAGAGATCGAAGTCGCGTTTAAGCGGATACAAATGGCGTAAACTGAATGCGTACAAACGATAAAGTTTCATATGAATAGGTGTTAGTCCGATTGGCTCAAAAAGTAATCTTCGAGCGTCGGTTTTGCGATACTGATCTGCGTGTAGCTGATATTTTCTTTGGCCAGTTGATTGAGAAACGACGCAATCTCATGCTCGTCGATAACGATTTCTATCTCTCTGCCTTCTAATTTGGCTTCCATACCCCGCTCACGGGCGAATCGGTGGGTACGTTTTAAACCGTCCTTTACCTGCAATCGGACGCGCGCCGTAGAGATTGACGCGGCTAAATTATCTGGCGTATCCATGGCAATTATCTTGCCTCTGCGTAAAAACACCACCCGGTCACACACTTCCGTAACTTCATCCATATTATGCGAGGTGTATATAATGCTTGTCTGATATGCGCGCTGTTGCTCAAGAACAAATCGCCTTACTTCATGGGCTATATCCGGATCGAGCGAAGCGGTAGGTTCATCCAGTAATACGACTTTCGGATGAGGGATAAATGCTTTTGCCAACATAACCCTTGTCACCTGTCCGGCAGATAACTGCCTCGTCATTTTATTCCGTTGACTCCATACATCGAAAAAACCCAGAAACTTTTTCGCGCGCCGGACAAATTCTGCACGTGACAATCCGTACATCATGCCATATACCGTTAAGTTTTCCATAACCGTCAGACGCCACGGCATACTGATATAGGTGCTGGCAAAGGTCACATTTTGTAAAATTTCAGAGCGGTGCCGCGAAAAATCCAGTTTTCCATACCGGATCGTTCCGGTCGTAGGAGTCAATACGCCGAGCAACATCGATATGGTCGTCGATTTTCCGGCACCGTTCGGGCCAAGCAACCCGAGAATTTCACCTTCATGTAGAGTAAATGAAATCTTGTTTACGGCAGTAAACAGCTGTCCGCCTTTCCGTTCCGGCGGGTATATTTTTTGTAATTTATCGACGGTAATTGCATTCATTATCGGGATAGTATACAGGAAGTGAAGGGAAAGGTGAATTATCCGGTGCAAAATCTATATCCCCATTTAGACATAATCTGGTATCATACGTGTATTGGAGGAGTCGCATAGCCCGGTCCATTGCGAGGGTTTGCTAAACCCTTGAGGCGCAAGTCTCACGCGGGTTCGAATCCCGCCTCCTCCGCCAGTTGAGATACTCTCAATCTCAAATCGGCGATTAGACTGATACAATGGGCTAATTATTTTTTCCCTCTAAAACTGCTAACTTGCTTATTTTAAGCTTTTCAAACATTTTAGCCTCAAAAGTGTTCGAGTCTCATTCTCTTGTTATCAATTAGTATAGTTATGATAAGGAATATCATGAATCATAATCTGTTTTGCTAAGATATAGTTTGTACTATAATATCAGACAAAATAGTCAACGCCATTAGTTAATGAATTATTATGGGAAATAAGATTGAAACGGCTACACAACAATTTGATGAACGCATCGGCCATTACACCAAACCGCTCTATATTAAGATCGTCAGCGCCCTACAACCTGATCTAGCAGTTTTAACAAGCGGCGAAGAAGCATTAACGACAACGTTACATATGGCGCGTTTTGTTGACTTACACTTCGAAACCGGTGACTTGGATTTTTTAGACGAAGCGTACAGGCTTGAAAAAGAACTTTATGTAAAGTTACCGGATACAACTGATGATCTCGAAAGAATAAAAAACGAAACAATTGGATTTTTTGATATAGAGAAGCATGTCTGGAAAAAAGTCCAATCTGGCCAAAGCATTACCGATGAAGAATTTAAAACATTTAGAGTAGGGAAGTCGTCAGATGCTCGCTATTATGCTCGCGTAGTACAGGAATTTGTTGGTCGAGACGTAACGAATGAAATATATAGCGATATGCAGTTAATGGATATTTTGGCTGATATCCAAGAATATGAACAAGATAGAAAAAATAATAATCCTAATCTTCTATACATCCTTTTGTGCCAACATGCACCACTTGAACAAATTCCAGAAACAAAAGCCGAAGCGATACAACTTGCAAGGAGCTTAGGAATTCATGAAGAACTTATAACTATTGCAGAATCTCTTGTCGAGAGTGCACAAAATTCTGACTATACCGGGATTGAGTTTTTAAGAGAGGAAAGTGAGAAAAAACTGGAAGATATTGAAAAAGAACTCGGAGAAAATCTGCATATTCGTAAAGGAATTCGCTATCTTCTTCAGCACCAGATACCATCTGGTGAATTTCCCACCTATTTAGACATTGATCCTTCATTTAGTAATCCCCAACCTATTACAAATGTTTTTAACACCGCAGTTATTCTTCATGCCTTGCTTCCTTTTAAGGATAACGCAAAAGTACATGAACTATCTCAAAAAGCAATAAAATGGTTAATTGGTCAACAAAATATTTCAGGATATTGGAATTTTTTCGGTGAGTCAGTGCAAGATTTACCACTAACTGAACAAATCCCGCCTGATATAGATACTAATTCTTACATCCTAAGTGTACTAAAAGATTGG
>DATEBW010000045.1:0-3819 GCA_035287165.1 Patescibacteria group bacterium
TGCGCTGGGACTGGAGAAAAACGACGCGCATGTCATGCTCACGATCATTGATAAGTTCGGCGGCGGCCCGGTGGGAATTGAGACTCTCGCCAATTCAATATCAGAAGATATCGGCACCATTGAGGACGTTGTAGAACCATACCTTATGCAAATCGGATTTATGAAGCGGACGCCGCGCGGTCGTGTCGCAACCGAGAAAGCATACCGGCATTTTGGAAGAAAAATAACTACTCCTCAACAGCAGAACCTAATGTGATAAGCTCTTGTCTAACATTTTCTATTTCTTCAAAAATCTCTTTGTTACCAAATGCCATAAATCCATCTACCGGCTTTTCATTTTCCTCTTCTTCCTCTTCCAGAACCATTTCTGAATAATGCGCAATAGAATTTTTTCCGGAAGTTATTAAGAATACGCGCGTTCTATACTTTATGTTGTCTTTTGCTTCCTCACGAACAATGTCTAATAGTCTTTGATTCTCTATTTCCCCATAATTTCTTGTCCATTTCACTCCATGACGAGCAAAAGTTTGACTCTGCATAATTCCTTCGCCGTCGACTGATTTATCAATTATCTCCAGCCCTTCCCACGCAAGAAGAAGGCTTCCAATTGCAATGCCTGCTCTTTTTCTTTCTTCAATTTTTTCTATTTTATGTCTAAAGTTCTCGTATTTTCCTGTAGCCCATTCGATCATACTGTGTTAAAAAAATGAATCTCCGGGACTAAAAGTTATCGGCTTCTTTTGAATAAATTATACAAGACGTAGCGTGAAAATCAAGTGATATACGAGAGTCAGGCGCTTTTATTCTCTTCGCCAATAGTTCTGAAGTCGTCCTCAAGTTTATCCAAAAACTTATATATTTCCATGACGGCATCGACTGAATTAGTATACGAGCAGCTTCGTATTCCGTGAGGAGTAATGTAATCTTCCTCGTACCATATGGTGACTACTTTTCCCTGCGCATCCTGCATGAAATGAACCCGCTGACATAAAACATTTATATCATCTTCTTCAAATTCCAGAACTTCGGCGTCTAAACAGGAAGCATCCGTTACCCGTTCAGGCAAAATCCATATTCTATTATCAGCAATCAGCTCGACAAAGTCCTGGCCTGTTGCATTTCTCTCCTGAACTATAGAATCCACGAGAGATAGAGAGCTCCTGAATAATCCTTTCGTCAATAAGTCTTTCATTTCAGGAGGAAGGGGCGTTTCTGCATTTTTTGCCATCGGGCAAATTATACCGGAAAAAATCTGAAAAGAAAGGTTGCGAAACTATTCCACCGCACGGTGTATCTGCGGAGTTTCATGAGTTAGCCACGACTTCGTTCTTTCAACATCGCTATTGATTAATATATTCAGATATTGAAAGACTGGAGAGTAATATTCCAGGAATACGCGTTTAAGTTAGCCTCTGTGTCTTAACTTAAGTTTATTGCTCAACTTTTCTTTTTATGCGAATGGCTTGAATAATAGCAGAAGAAAGTAATGAGCCAACTATTTCACTTCCCGTTCTCACCTTATCTTTGACTGAACGAAAACCACTCTTGGGTTTATTTATTCGGTGATCTATAACTCGAACATTGTTATGATCATCAATCAATATATTTTCTGAAAAGAATAGGGGAAGTAATCTTCGTGCAAGTTCCATAAGTGCAGAATAGGTATTGTTTGTTGAACCCACAATATCAAAAGAGGTGCCTTGCTCTTTCCATACACGTATATTTAACTGTAATATTCGATCAAGTTCCTCAAGTGTTTGATCAGGTAAATTCCATATGTTACTGCCGACTTTGGATAACGTTTTCCCGCCTTTAAACCATTCCTGAAATTCACTATAGGTAATATGTCCGGATGGGTTTGCGTGTACAACAAATTCAGAAGATGTAATAAAAGCATCAGAAACACCCATTTCCCTGCCTAACGTTATTAACGTTTCTCGCTCTCTTCGTTCTTTGTCTAGAGCAGATGTAGCAGACGCAACTGAATCAAAAACGCGGGGACGGTAGGCTTTACGGGTTTTTACCACTAATTTTGTTTCAATATATCCCTGTACTGTTCTAAATTTGCTTTCACCAACAATTTCGTCAGGAGCTATAAAAGGTAAATGTATTCCTACTTCCTTGCTCATAGTGAGGAAGTATAGCAGGGAGGCTATTTACAGTCAATACTATAGGGTATATGGTGATGTGACCCCAGGAGGAGTCTGCACTTCGCTAAAGCTTCGAGCAGCTATTCCTTCTGATGAATATCCTTCTCTAAAGCTACAACTGATTTGAAAAATCGTTTCTTCATAAAAGCTACACCTGATCCAGTTTTAAGGTATCTCTCAAATGCGAGTGCTTGTAGTCTTGTCTGAAATGCACAATACCATTCAAGGTGATAATTTTGATTTGACTTTGTAGAGAGAACATGACCGGCAAGATGTTTTCTAAGTCGATTTCTCAAATCAGGAGTATATCCAATGTAGTATCTGTTAGTAATACTGTTTCTTAGAATGTACGTATAGTACATATTTTGCTTGCTATCTGTAGCTTTAGCGAAAGATAGTGACCCCGGGAGGAGTCGAACCTCCAACCTGCCGGTTAAGAGCCGGATGCTCTGCCAATTGAGCTACGGGGCCATTATTGAGTATCACGTATTATAACGGTACTGCGATAATAATTCAAAGTTATCGACCCGTTGATAATTGCGTCCGGTAAAATTCCGCCAATTTCACGACGGCATCGTTCCATCCGGTCGGCACCAGGCTATGGTCGGCTCCGGCATACGTGAAATAATCGACTTCCTTTTCAAGCTTTTTCAGTTTATCGACCAGTTCATCTGACCACGCCAACGGAACCTCCGTATCCATATCCCCCTGAAAAATCTGAAGCGGCGCCTGAATTCTCTCCAGATAGCCGGCGGGATTGAACGATTCCACATCGTAATCTTTTTCAAACGACGCGAGGTCGCGCCTCAAACCTTTCCCGTAATCTTCATAGCCGTCGGTGTAGTACAGAATAGAGTAGGGGAATGGCTTAGATACTGGCGCCCAGAGTACTGTAGGGTATGCTTTCTGGGTAACTTCTAGGACCGTCAGAGTAATCTGGCCGCCGTTGCTGTGTCCCCATATGCCGACTTGATCCGGCAATAATCTCGCGTTTATAGATTGATCATCGAGGGCGTCATTAACCTCATTCAGCGAAGCGAGCAAGGTAAGGGTAGTCGTATACGTCTGGAATCGGCGCTCAAAAATATTTTCGCTCGTCGTGTCGGATTCGCCGTACCCCAGAAAATCAGGGGCGAGCGTCATAAATCCGTTTGCCGCCAGATGTTCCGCGACGCGCTGCGTGCCGTATCCCGGCGTATAGCGTTCCTGCGCGGCAAACCCGCGTATCATAATAATGACGGGATAATCTCCCGGCTCGTTCGGCGCGGTAAGCACGCCGCTTACTTTTTTCCCGCTATCAGAAAAATAGAACATAAACGAAGTACTATCCGTCGACTCCGCAAGAGTATTTCCTATGCGTATATCGCTCGGGGAAAATTGTCGCTGTGATAGAGCATCGATCGCGTATTTCTCCAAAGGTTTTTCTATAATTGCGGGCGGGGAGTCCACCGACACCGCAGGCTGCTTGTGGAGAAACAGGGGATAGAGCAGAAATACGAGGGCAATCCCGCAAAAAAATCCAGAAATCAGTATGAAAAAAAGTTTCATCAGGAGAATTATAACGTATTCGTGATTGACGAATGCGGATACTGTCATTCAGAAAGTAATTATTTTACTGTATCCGTAGAATATGATTATTCAGTATCAGCGAAGGTGACCGTGATAGTAT
>DATEBW010000046.1:0-3371 GCA_035287165.1 Patescibacteria group bacterium
AAATGGTTTAATGAAGAACTATACGGTGAAGAAGGAATAGAGGTATTTAAGTTTTCATAAATTATGAAAAGTCGCTGGTGGCGGCTTAACGCTGAAATGAAGGCAAATCGTCACATAACGTGCTATACTCCGTAGTATGAAGAGAAACACTGTCCCGGCATCATTGGTCCACTTTTTCTGGGGAGACGATATTCGTACAATCGACACCCAAAAACACAAAAAATACATTCTTACGTCACTTCTTGAACATGGTGACCGTCAGGCGGTTGCTTGGTGTCTAAAGACCTACGGAAGAGAGACGATTAAAAAAATGCTTCCGTTGCTGCGATTAAGCGACAAATCGTCAGCTTTCTGGCAGAGCTATTTATGAAGCTCCACGTCCCACTATGCGTGACGTGGAATCTGCTCTGTGGAGCGAAATCCCTCGCCCAGCCGGCATAGCCTCTGGCGGCGCACGACCGAAGCCCCGCCAAGGCGGGGCGAAGGGGGATAATAAAACCATGATTCTTAACTCGTCTATTCTGCCTCAAAAAACCGCCCGAATGTTTGATCTTCTTTCTCATACGGAGTTTATCCGCAACTTCTACTTAAGCGGCGGTACCGGACTGGCATTGCAGCTTAAGCATCGTGAATCCGAAGATCTGGATTTTTTTTCCCGGAGAGAATTTGTCCCTGAGTCAATCCAAAGTCAGGTTGTGAAACTCGGAAAACTAGCAAATGTTATCCTCGATAAAGGAACACTGAATTGCGTACTTCATGGAGTAAAACTGCAGTTTTTGCATTACCCCTATAAGCTCCTTGAAAAACCGCTGACGTATCATAACCTCTCAATTTCATCTCTTCTTGATATAGCCTGTACCAAACTTATTACTATTTCATCCCGCGGAAATAAGAGGGATTTTATCGATCTCTATTTTATATTGGAGCACTATACTCTACCGCAGCTATTCAGTGCTCTTAAAAAGAAATATGTCGCTGTAGAGTACAATGAGTTGCATATTTTAAAGTCTTTCGTGTATTTCACCGATGCCGATAAGCAACCGATGCCCCGCATGCTTATTTCCGTTCAGTGGAAAGAGGTGAAAAGAAGAACACAGCAAGTGGTGAGAGAAAGTCGTATCTTATGAATCGTCTATGAAAGCAATCTACTTGAATAGCGCTCGGCATGTCATATACGGCGACGCGACGACTCCGAAGCCTAAAAAGGGTGAGGCGCTCATAAAGGTCAAAGCATGTGCGCTGAATCATGTGGATCTTCACCTGGCAAAAGGGGTATTAGACATTCCCCTACCCCACATTCCCGGTTCAGATGTGGCTGGTATTATTGTGAAAATAAACGGCAAGAGCACATTGAAAGCCGGTCAAGACGTCGTGGTAAATCCGGCAATTCCTTGTGGCAAATGCCCCCGCTGCAGGAAAGGCCTTTCATGCGAGATCGTTATCATATTCGGCTATAAAACTCCCGGCGGCTACGCAGAATATGTGACGGCACCCATCGAACAACTCTATCCCAAACCGAGAAACCTTTCATGGGCAGAAGCGGCAGCATTTCCCCTCACATTTCTGACGGCATACCATATGCTCTTCTGCAGAGCCAAGCTGCAAAAAGGTGAAATGATATTTATCTGGGGCGCATCAGGCGGCCTCGGATCCGCCGCGATTCAGATCGCCCGCTATCTCGGTGCTAAGATTATCGCCGCAGCCCGTTCTGATTCGGATGCTCAAAAGATACGATCAATGGGCGCCCATTACGTCGTCAACTACACGAAGCATGACGTAGAAAAAGTAGTCAACAAACTCACGAATAATGAAAAGGTTGACGTCGTCTTTGAAAGCGTCGGCGTCAAAACATGGAGTACAACACTTGCCATCTTACGACCGCACGGACGCGTGGTGATCGCCGGAACCACAAGCGGCGCGGTCGCTTCGCAGGATTTAAGCGACGTGTACTATTACCAACACACCATACTGGGATCCCGCATGGGAACGAAAGAAGAGTTTGAACAGGTATTACAACTCGTTAATGCCGGCAAATTAAAGCCGACTATTGATAGGGTGTTTCCGCTAAAAGAAGCTAAAAATGCGCTTGCCAGATTGGAGGAAAGTAAGCAAATAGGGAAAATTATTTTGGAGGTTTCTTAATTATTATGAACGTCATCCTCTACATGGCAATTACCGTAAACGGCTTTATCGCCAAAGAAGATGACGATACGAGCTGGGTTACCGAGACCGAATGGGCAAGCTTTTCCGGCATGATTCGCAAAAACGGCAATATGATTATCGGGCGAAGAACCTATGAGGTCATGCTGAAAAATGATGAATTTAATAGGTCCAAACTCGATAAGATAAAAACCGTTGTAGTAACAGACGACGTATCGCTTACAGTTCATAATCCGGAATTTATTGTTACTGCTAAATCACCCAAGACTGCACTGAACATTCTTCGTAATCAAGGTTTTGAAACCATCATGGTTTGCGGCGGCGGCGGGTTAAATGCGAGCTTTATGGAAGAAAATCTGATCGATGAACTCTATCTCGACGTTGAACCGATTGTTTTTGGTACGGGAATCAGACTTTTTAAAGAAGAAGATTTTGAGGCGAAACTGAAACTGGTCGAAACCAAAAAATTATCTGCTAATGAAATGCAGCTCCATTATGAGGTGATAAAATAAAGCGCTCTACGGACTTAAGATGATAGAAAATCTGACAAGGATTGAAGTTTACTAATCCTTTCTTGCGAAGCTTCTTGCTGACTGATAATTCTTGCTTCAACCTGCGCGCGAAGCACGCTCGTATAAGGTGTTCCTGGCATCGCGTAAGAGGCGACGCGAAGAAATTTCACCGTTTCAGCAAGCGTTGGTTCTCTCCATACTGGCCAGTTCCCGTCTACCATTTCCGCTACTGCTAACCGAAGAACTCCTTCCTTATCTTCCCATGAAGCTATTCTTGTCAAATTTTCAGGTTCGAGATGGTACTCAAATCCTCTACCGTTCCTCCATACACTTATATTCTCTGCTTCTGCGGCAAAATCAATCGTTTCCTCGGCGGAAGGAACTGGCTCTACGGAAAGATTCTTAAAACTATTGGCTGTATATAAGTCTCCTAATCTTTCTGGTGTTATCATATGCGAGGCAATTATACTGCTGATAAAGTCTGAAGTCAAAGATGCTTGACGCGATTGTCAAAAGTTTTCCCTTACCCAATCGTCAACGTGCGTGCCAAAAGTATACACGATATGCTTCTCCCCTTCATCCGGTACTTCCATCTCCTGTACCGTACTTTCAAACTCGGCATCCGTGACATCAAATCGCTGACTGGCAATTCTGTTTTGTATAAGCCGTTCTTTTGCGACTTCGATAGGCGTATCGACA
>DATEBW010000047.1:0-6162 GCA_035287165.1 Patescibacteria group bacterium
CCTGTCTTATCTCCTGAGCCAGCAAAACCACCAAAAAGAATGGGTCTAACTGATGCACATATATTCTTGAACAGACTAATAAACATTGACTACAGTTCTTTACCCGGCTCATTGCAAGCAACCTTGCAAGATACTTTAATAGATTGGTCTAATTATGCTCCTGCGCAACCGGGAGATATTGTTGATTTTGAACAATTAAGAGCTTTAGCAGCAGACAGAATAAATAGAGCAAAACAAGAAGATGATAACGCAATGCTATAGTAACCCCAAAACAAACTGGAGATTACTATAGGGAAATAGGCTCAAACATTCACAAAAGATAATCAGTTTGTTTTGGTTTCACTATAGTAGGATCAGAAATATCACAAGATACATTATTTATAAAACAAAAATTGATAAATCACCCGCCTCTAGCGTATCCACTGAAAGCAACGTACTCAACAGACGAATTAACTGTAAAATTTCCTCAAGGTGTTGAGTTGCTACAAATTTTAGGATCGGATATTACGATACAAGTTTATGAGCACCAACCCAAACGTTTTTATATTGTAGAACAGCCTAATGGAAAAAAACAAAGTTTGCGTTTTGTTCAAACAGAAAGGAAAATCGATGAAATCACAAAAGATTTAGAAAACCAGCCGAGTGGGCTACCCAAATTAAGAGTAATCCAGTTTAATGATGGCCGTATCGGTGTTTTGACTGAATGGATTGAAGGTCGTCATCCTGATTTTAATTTTACGGATGATAGGGATAGAGAATTATGCAGTAAAGCTTCTGAAACACTGGTAACTATTCCATGGGAAATTCAGAATCCCAATACCCCTTTTGATTTAAATTACACCAACTTTAAAATTCGTGAAGAGGAAGAAGATAAGGCTAGAGCGTATTACGTCGACAGCGATTTACCTGAATTTATTGTTCAGCATGGATTATCCAATAAGATCAATGCGCAACGAGAAAAGCTTCTTAAAGATGGAAAGCAGCGCAATAAACTTTTATTGTAAAATTCTTTTTACTCCTCAATCTTCAATTGGGTATCCTCATCCCGTTTGTCGGGGAGGGAATGGGTGAGCCGGTGGCCGAGGGTTGAAAAGTGGGTCATGACGGAGGCTGTTGCGTTGTATGCATTAGTAATGTGGCGAGCAAGGATGGTAAGTGAACCATCCAATTTCTGGTAGTCGCTTTGGAGCGCCCGAAACGTCCTCAAAATCTCCTGCGCCTGTTTTTCTATTTTCTGTCCTTCATAACTCATGAGAATTGCTTTTAAAAATGCATAAAATGTCGTGGGAGAAACGGGAAGGACGCGGGACTTTCCCGAATATTCATACAGCGGAACAGAATTGACAATTTCATAATAGACTGCCTCTGACGGAATATACATGAGTGCATAATCAATCGTCCCTTCCTGCGTCAGGATATACTTTTCCGAAATGTCTTTGATGTGTTTTCGAACGTCAGTGGCAAAGAGCTTGGAAAACTTATTCTTTTCATCCTCGGTTGCGGCCGACGCCATATTCCGGAAATTCTCCAGGGGAAATTTAGAGTCAATCGGGATAATGCCATTTGCCGTTTGGATAGCCGCATCAACGGTTACCCCGTTTCTGAACTTGTACTGTAGATGAAATGATTGTTTCGGAAGAAGCTGTGTTAACAGCTCTTTCAAAATATGTTCGCCAATGGTTCCCCGGAGTTTCGGCGAGCGTAAAAATTCCTGCATTTCTTTCATACCGCGGCCTATTTCCGACATTTCCCCGATGTTCTTCTGCACGTGCCCGATGACTTCGGCTGCCTTATCAAGCCGGGAATTCAAAGAATGAGTATGTTGGGCAAGAGTGGAAAGAAGTGTTTCCCGATCCTGGGCAGCAGTTGACTGAAGCAATTTCACAATTTCAAGCAAGTCATCAGATGGTTGTCGCCGTTTCAGAAATGCGTATAAGAGGACAAAACCCGTGATAATAACGCCAATGACAATGAAGGTCTCAAGAGAAATAGCCATAATATGCATGTGTTCCGTAACCTCGCGCTTTGATATTTTGTCATGCTGTCCGCCAGCTGGCGGATCAGCATCTCATTATTCAACTACAAATAGATCCTGAACCAAGCTATAGTACTTAAGCGATAGCGAACGTATTCAGGATGACGGTATTAGAAAAGTTACGCAACACGGATACTCGTAGTATACAATGAATGCATGGCGAAGGTAATTCATACGAGACGAAAACGGCGGTTGATTCCTTTAGCTATTGTGTCATGGCTCTGTTTGGGAACGATAATCTTCGTGTTTCCTCCCCATACGACGGGAGTTCTTATGCTATTTATTATATGCATATTTAGCGCAGTAGCGAGTCTGGGTGCACTATTATTGACCAATGTTCGCCGAGGACTGCTCTTAGCAACAGGCGTATCTATAATGCTCGTATTACGCATTATGGCGCTTGATACATTGTCATCAACGCTGTTGCTTATCGGAGTTCTGGTAACCGCGGAAGTGTACTGGATGCAAAAATCGACATAGTTTGATAGATTGTATTTTTCTCTAAGGGTTTTTACAATGGAAATAACCCTTTATTTGTAAACGGGGTATATTGTTGTATGGATAAGCAACCTCTGACCGGTATCGGTGCTTTTGTTCACGATGATGCGGTGTATTTACTCTGCCGCGGTGCTAAAACAAGAAAAAAAACATTCCACACGACTAAAAGCACTGACAGTATCCATTTTTACTTCTTTGACGATACGAGCGCAATAGTCAAACAGAACAGAGCTCTGGAAAACCTGGCACACTGTCGCGCTGTCCGCGTCGCACCGCTCAACGAACAATATCTGATGACGTATCTGCGTGATGAAAAAAACAGCACGCAACTGTGCGGAGCGACGTCAGATGACGGATTGCACTGGTACGAAGTCGGCGCAACAAAAGAGATTGACAGCGGCGTGCTTCCGTTGCCGCACGGGACGGGCGACGGCTGGTACTGGCTGTTTATCGGCGGATCAACCTTAACACTGGCGCGCTCGAAATCTTTTACGACCTGGGAGTGGGATCACCAGCCGATTCATACGTTTCCCCGCTCACAGGTTATTGAGCTCGGTACTGCGGTACTGACCAAGGAGGAAGCGCTCGTTTTTTACTTCTCAAGCGAAAAAGACCAACAACGGTCCTGGAAAATACAGGCGCTGCGGTTTGACCGCGCCAATCCGTCAGTCGCGCGTTCTGAAGAAGCGGTAACGGTTTGGCAATATCACGATACGTGGGAACATGAGCATATGACTCCCTTTGCCATGGTGATGTTCGATAATATCCTGCGCTCATACTGGCAGGATGAAAAAGGAAATATCGTTGTTTTAAGCCATCCCGAATATTTCCGCCTTCTGTTTCCCCATGAGCGTGCCGTGCCGGTAGGGCCGGGTTTGAGCATAGACCGGCACCATAAAAATCCCATTCTGACACCCATAAGCGATCACGTGTGGGAATCGCAGGCGGTGTTCAATGCAGCGGCAATTGAAGACAGAGGTAAAGTTCATCTCGTATATCGGGCGGTAGGGAATGCCGGCGTTTCTATGTTCGGCTACGCGGCAAGTGAGAACGGGATCGATTTTGACCAGCGACACCGCCATCCGATCTATGTTCCCAGCCAGCCGTTTGAGGGAGCGCCGGGCCATGACGTTTGTCCATATCCAAGCCCTTATCAATCCGGTCCGAGTTGGGGAGGATGCGAAGATCCGCGTATCACCAAGATTGACGGCAGGTATTATCTCGTCTACGTCGCGTTTGACGGGTGGAGTGCTCCTCGGCTTGCCATGACTTCCATCGCCGAAGACGATTTTCACAATAAGCGATGGCACTGGGAAAAACCGGTGCTGATTTCACCGCCGAACGTGGTTGATAAAAGCGGATGTATCCTCCCGGAGAAGATTCGCGGAAAATATGTGGTATTTCACCGGGTTTTCCCCAACATCCTTATCGATTACGTTGATTCACTTGATTTTGACGGAAAAACATGGATTGAAGGCCAACATAAGATCGAACCGCGTCCGAATCACTGGGACAGCCGGAAAATCGGCATCGGCGCAACGCCGATAAAGACGGACGACGGGTGGCTCGTCATCTATAATTCAGTAGATGACCGTGATGACGCGCGGTATAAAGTAGGCGCCATGCTACTTGACCATGAAGATCCGTCAAAAGTTATCGCCCGGTCCAATGCTCCTATACTCGAGCCGGTCGAACACTACGAAAACAACCTTATCAAGTACGGCATAGTTTACCCCTGCGGCGCAGTAAAACATAATGACCAGTTAATCGTGTACTACGGAGGTTCGGATGCCGTTCTTTGCGCAGCGACTGCTCATCTGCCAACATTTATGAATCGGCTATTGCGGCATGAACCTTCTCATATGGAGCCGGTACATTCGAGTGATTACGTTCGGATATCGGCTGCTTATAAGAAACACGAAGTTAGAAGTTAGAAATTAGAATATAGAAATTGAAGTTAGAAATTTGCTAAAATGATTCATTGAAGATGGAATCATTGTTCCTTTTTCAGTCCATCAAATTTCGAACTTCTTTTCGAGTTTCTATACCACTCTGCTTTTAAAATCAGAAATGGTATGCCGCCGGAGCATTTAGTTTCGGAATACTTTATATAATTTTAAGAAGCCATCTCGATTTTAAAAAGCTCGGGTATACAAGAATTATTTGGAAACTAAATGCAGAGGAGCATAATCTCCAATTTCCAACCTCATAATTGAAATGATATATTTATGATTCGCGTCAGACGAAGCAACCAAAACCCGATACTGATTCCCAATAAAGATAATGATTGGGAATCAAAAGCCGTATTTAACGGATCCGTTGCCCGCAAGGGAGATTTGTACTACATGGTTTACCGCGCTATGTCGCACAGCCAATTCCACGCGGGTAAGAACATGGATTTATCTACGATCGGCGTCGCCGAGAGTTCAGACGGCATCCATTTTCACAACAGGCGCCATTTCCTCCATCCGGATCAGCCGTGGGACCAGTTTGGCTGCGAAGATCCCCGTGTAACCTATTTAAACGGAAATTACTACATTTTGTACACCGGACTATCTGATTTTCCGCCGGGAGCTGAACATATTACGGTCGGCGTCGCCGTGACGGAGGACTTTGAGAATATAAAGGCCCGTCGCCATGTGACCCATTTCAATTCAAAAGCGGCGGCGCTCTTCCCGGCATTAGTAAACCGCAAGGTTACCATGATACTTTCGGTCAATACGGACAATCCTCCGGTAAAAACGGCAATTATTCAGTTTGACCGCATTGACGAGCTTTGGAATGAATCATTCTGGAAGGAATGGATAAAAGGACTGGATAAACATGCCATAGATTTCCGCCGTTCGTCCGATGACCACGTTGAAGTCGGCGCAGCACCGATAAAGACGGAAATGGGCTGGTTATTGATCTATGCGTATATTAAAAATTACTTTAAGCAACAGGCTATTTTCGGCATAGAGGCAGCACTCCTGGATCACGATGATCCGAGAAAAATCATCGGCCGGACGCGCGAACCGCTCCTCGTGCCGCGGGAATACTATGAGTTATACGGAGAAGTGCCCAATATCGTTTTTCCCTCCGGTTCGTTAATTGAAGGGGATCAGCTGGTTATTTACTATGGGGCGGCTGATACATCCATTTGCCGTGCTGAAGTAAATTTAAATTTATTGCTGACGGCAATGACCGCAAAAGACCATAAAGCTGGATTTGCTTATCTGACGCGCTTTGAGGAAAATCCGCTCATTTCGCCGAAGCCCGATCACGAGTGGGAAGCATCAAATACCTTCAACCCGGCAGCGATCTATCTGGACGATAAGATCCACATTCTCTACCGGTCGATGAGCAAACAGGGCGTTTCGACGGTCGGTTATGCCGTAACGTCTGACGGACATACGATATTAGAACGATTGCCGGAACCTATTTATGTTCCGAGGGAACCGTTTGAGATAAAAGACAGCGCGGGAAATTCAGGCTGCGAAGATCCCCGGCTGACGTTGATAGACGGGCGGATCTATATGTGTTATGCGGCGTATGACGGTATTAATCCACCGCGCGTCGCACTTACGTCGATTTCCGTTGAAGATTTCCGCGTGCGGAAATGGGAATGGGAACGGCCGGTATTAATTTCG
>DATEBW010000048.1:0-6056 GCA_035287165.1 Patescibacteria group bacterium
GGGGGGGAATTCCGCTCGCCCTACAAATTTTGGGCGGAGGGCACAGGATTCGAACCTGCAAGTCCTTGCGGACACCGGTTTTCAAAACCGGCGCATTAGCCGTTCTGCCAACCCTCCAATCTCACACTACTCTTAGCCAACCCTTATCTCAACAATGCTCCTCGCGAACGCATTATACCCATAAACCGTGAAGCTGTAAAGCAAAACCCTTGCGTTCCCGCCTATCAATATATTATAGTGTATCCATGCAGCAAACGACACTTCTGACGTACAAAGTAAAAGCGGAACATATAGCCGAAGTCAAACAGGCCATCGTTGATTTTATATCGGCGATAGAGCAGTTCGAAGACACGATCGTCAGCTACGAATCGTACCAGGATGTTTATAATGACGCGTCATTTATACATTTCATGGTTTTTCCTGACGAAAAAGGTGACGAGGAACATCGTAATGCGCCGCATACAAAAAAGTTTATCACGTTCGTCACGGCGAGATGTATTGAAGCTCCCGTTTTTACAAAATTGATACTCGTACGGTCCAAGTCAGACTATTAAACCGCATTTGTGTACCGCTTCATCCTTAAGTATTGTCCTTCGTCCCGACGTATGCCGCGACTTCGGCGGCATACAGTTTCGATTTTAACAGATAGTGGTATATAATATCCTCATGCAGGATCAGAACAATGATGATCAACAGCAAAGCCCGGTAACGAACGGCGTCTCCGGATTGCACAAGGAGCAGGAAGTACCCCGGTTGAACGAAGAACCTACTATCGAAGCAGTGAAAGAGTTCGAGGTTTCTCCTGAAGTGGCGCGGCATGTCACGGTACAGAGAGATACCGTTGAGATACCGCCGGACCTCCGGCAACTCGGTGTACAGCACGCGCCGCAAGATCAGACGGCTGCGGCTACGGTGCTGCCCAATCTAACGCTTCCGTTAACGGATGACCAGATAGGGGAAGGATTGCAGGCAGGCATTCGGACGAGTTTTCGTTGGCTTGCGGCATGGTGCGTGAAACAATTGGAAAAATTGCACGTCCATCTGAAAAAAATACACGGACACTTTATTCGGGTAATGGAAGGGGAAAGTACGGAGAAATAATACCATGGCAGAAATATTTACCAGTATAGGAAGTTCGGCGGGATACTATTTGATAGTACTGCTCGTTATGGTAGCCGCGATTGCCGGTGTCGCTGCTCTGGTGTACGGATTTATCCTCTGGCTGCGTATCCAGCACCGTGAACAGGAAGCACTGCAGTACGTACTCCTGCAAGTGACCGTTCCCCGGGACAATGAGGTGAAGATTGATGCGGCAGAACAGTTTTTCTCTTCATTTGCCGCACTGCGGAAATCCGGCTGGAAAACCAATATTACCGGTCAGCCGCACTTTACTTTTGAGATCGTTGCAACGCCGGGAGATATCCGGTTTTATGTTTCTACGCCGCGCAAATTCCGCGATTTTATGGAAAAACAGATATACGGCGCATATCCGGGAGCCGACGTCGTGGAAGTTCCTGAATATAATATCTTCAGCCGGAACGGACAGGTTTCGTTTACTGCGCTGCAGCTGAAAAAAGAAGATTACTTTCCTATAAAAGTATTTAAGGACTTACCGGTCGATCCGCTTTCTTCCATAACCTCGACACTCTCCAGAATGCAGGAAGGGGAGGGAGCGACGATTCAAATCGTCATTTCTCCTTCAATCGGCAGCTGGCGCGATGCGGGTAAAGCATATGTATCGGGTACCAAGAAAAAGGAATCTTCTCCAGAAGAAGCGGAATTCAAATCCGAACAGCGGGATCTGGAAGCGGTTACGAACAAATGCAGCAAGCCAGGTTTTAACACCCTTATCCGTGCCGTCGTATCCGCACCGACAAAGGAACAAGCGGATTCCCATCTGGATAACATCGTGAACACCTTTACGCAATTTAACAGCCATCTGAACGAATTTACGCAAGTCGGCATCCGCATCAAGCAGTTTTTCATGCTCGATTTCATATACCGGTATTTTCCTCTGACCAATGCATTCGGCAGCCAATATTCCGTCATGACGAGTGAGGAGTTAGCCACTGTTTTTCATTTTCCGAACAAGAGTATTGAGACGCCGCACGTACAATGGCTCAATGCAAAGCGCGCGCCGGCGCCGGCACAAATTCCCACGGAAGGGCTTTATTTAGGAAAATCCCGGCACCGCGGCGTCGTGAAAGATATTCATCTGAATGAAGACGATCGCCGCCGCCATATGTACATTATCGGAAAAACAGGCGTCGGAAAATCGGAATTCCTGAAAGATATGATTCTGCAGGATATTCGTGCGGGCAAGGGTTTGGCAGTTGTCGATCCGCACGGGGACCTCATCGACGGAATCATGCCGCTTATTCCTCCGCAGCGGGCAGAGGAAGTCATCTTATTTGATCCGTCTGATACGGAGCGCCCGATGGGATTTAATATGCTTGAGGCACACACAGAAGAACAGAAGCACATGGTGGTTACTTCTATCATTGGCCTGATGTATAAACTGTACGATCCGCAAAAAACCGGCATCATCGGCCCCCGTTTCGAACACGCGGTCAGAAATGCCATGTTAACCGTCATGAGCGTGGAAGGGTCGACGTTTGTCGAAGTCGTCCGCGCGCTGACTGATGCAAAATACGTGCAGGAAATATTGCCGCAGGTGAAAGATCCGGTCATCCGCCGCTACTGGACTGACCAGATTGCACAGACATCTGATTTCCATAAGTCGGAAACGCTGGATTACATCGTCTCAAAGTTCGGCCGGTTCGTGACGAATAAAGCCATGCGCAATATCATCGGTCAGAGCCAAAGTGCATTTAACTTCCGCAAAGTCATGGATGAGGGAAAGATTCTTCTCGTAAATTTATCAAAAGGAAAAGTCGGCGAGGAAAATTCACAATTTCTCGGATTGGTATTAGTCCCGAAGATACTCGTTGCTGCCATGAGCCGACAGGATATGACAATGGCAGACCGCAAAGATTTTTATCTGTACGTCGACGAGTTTCAAAACTTTGCTACACCTGACTTTGCCCAAATTCTGTCCGAGGCGCGTAAATACCGATTAAATCTTACCGTCGCCAATCAATTCATCGGCCAGATGGATGAAGAGATTAAAAATGCGATCTTCGGCAATGTCGGCACGCTCGTATCTTTCCGCGTCGGCGTCACGGACGCTTCTTATCTCCAGCGGGAGTTCCAGCCGGTATTCGGAGAAAACGATTTGATCAATATCGAGCGGTATCATGCGTATATTAAAACGATTGTCGATAACGAGCCGGTATTGCCGTTTAGTATGGACCTGACGCGCGATATGGCGGAAGAAAAGAAACTGGAAAATGAAAAAGTTGCCGAAGCGATCAAGAAATTATCCTCTCTAAAATACGGCAAGTCCCGTGAATTAATTGAATCAGAAGTCTCCCAGCGGGCGCGGCTGTGATTGACATCATTTTGTAAACATTGTACAATATTTTTATATGGTACAAACGTTGTCGTCTTCGGAAGCAAGAGAACGGTTTTCGTCCTTAATCGACGACGTATATTTTCGTGGTAATGATATCGTTGTTAAACGCAATGGTGTACCATTAGTTCGCATAATTAAATACGCCAATAAAAATGACCGGGTACTGTCACAAAAGAAGAAAAGTTTGAAATTACGAACGTTTGGCATGTGGAAGGATAAAAAAGGCACAACGCTCGAGATACTTGAAGAGTTAAAGTCAAAAGCGTGGAGGAGTCATGCTCGTTGATACGACGGTTTTTATTGATTATTCGCGAGGAGAGAAGAAAGCGGCAGACTTTCTTATTATGTCTGACGTCCTTCTGCAAACAAGTATTATATCAATAATGGAAGTTGTTCAAGGAATAGAGGAGAAACGAATAGTTAGTGAATTTCTCAAAGACATACGCGATTTAGGCATTGAAATACTTCAGATCAATGAAACGGTCTCAGATATCGCTTTCTCGATCTTTCGATCATATTACCGAAATGGTTTAAGAATCGAAGATAGTCTGATTACCGCAACGGCTCTCGCATATAATCAGGCCATAGCGACGCATAATGTCAAGCATTTTGCACTCGTAAAAGATCTAGACGTCATCAAGCCATATTAACCGCGCCCGTAGCTCAGTGGCAGAGCATTTCTCTTATAAGGAAAGGGTCCTTGGTTCGAATCCAAGCGGGCGCACAGATTACGGTGCGTATAAATACGCCGGGGTGCCGGGGAAGAAGTGAGAAGTCGGGAGGCGAAGACAAGCATAGTCATATTGATCAATTTCTGCAGGATACAGAGTACTACATCAATGCTCTAAATGGTATAATTATTTGATATGATCACAATTAGACAAGTTTATTTAAGAAAGGGGGTGAAGTTATGCCAGAAGGTGGTGAAACAGTAGAAGGGCAACAAATTACAATGCCCGATTCCCATAGAGATGTAGAGGCACGTCCACCGATAGATGGATTTACTATTGCTGATATAAAAGGCGGATCAACCGTAATGAGTTTGGAAATGGCAGCTGGAATACGACTCGGAAAAATTAAGCCAGCCGGATATGATGAAGCCGCAAAATTCTTTAGAACAGAATATGAAAACACTACCAACGCTCACTGCGTTTGGTTGGCAGCTGAAGCAGAGACAGCAGGTAAATACGAAGAAATGAGGAGAGAGTTTCCTGATGTTCCTGATAGGTTATCAAAAATACTAAATCATTTAGCAAAAAATAGTCCAGGAGTTCTTATAGAAATAAATAATAGACTTCAGCGTGAAGATTATTCAATAGAAGAACTTAAAAAATTCACGGCTATGGCTGGTGATCTTGCAAAAAGACTACTTGGAAATATTAAAAAGTCGTCGGAGGGGCAATAATCTCGTGCGTTCCAAAGAAATCTTAAACACGGTCTCTTAGTCGCTTTGCATGGAGTAATCTGATTTTTCCCCAATCGCTTATTTTACGGACTATATAAATACGCCGGGGTGCCGGGGAAGAAGTGGGATGTGGGGAGGCGCAGGTTTGCTACCGGATTGAATTGCTTAAGCGGCGAAGCGATGATCTGGAAAAGACTCTGCAAAATTCCCTCCTGTTTATATACCGCGACGGCGGCGTCAGGTGCATTGATCTTCGCGCGCGCATATTGCACTGCGTCATAAAACGTACCCGTTTGATCGACTAATCCCAGTTGTAGTGCCTGTTCTCCGGTTACCGGCCGTCCGTCGGTAATCGTTTCGAGTAACGCAGAATCGATATTCCGTTCATTTATGACGCGCTCGATAAACTGCTGCTGGATCTCGTTTACCATTTGCTGGAGCTGTTCTTGTTGGCCGGGATTTACTTCCTGCAACGGGCTGAAAAAGTTTTTATTTTCTCCGCTTGTTACGGCGATTTCTTTTATCCCGAACCGGTCGGCTAATTCTTTTACGTTTATCGTACTGGCAATAGCACCGATTGATCCGGTTAAAGTCGTCGGCGCAGCGATTATGTTGTCAGCCGCCAGTGAAATGTAATACCCGCCGGAAGCGGCGATTTCTCCTTGAGACGCAATGACCGGAATAGCTGTTTCGGTGCGGAAGCGGTTAATTAATTGATATATCTCTTCCGATGCAGTGACGGATCCTCCCGGACTGTTGATGCGAAGGATTACCGCTTTGACCGCATTATCATTCTTAATAGTTTCAAATTGTTTAAGCAATGATCGCGGAGTAATGATGTTCGGTTCTGCCACGGCGCCAAACGGTCCTTCTTCTGCGACATCGACGATAGTTCCGGTGAGATCCAGTACCGCAATCGTTTCCGGTCCTTCGCCGAACAATATCTCTGTTGAACCGCCGACGCGTGAAGAAGTTCCACCGGCCAAACTTGAGGCAAATGAAAGTATGAAAAGGACCAGAATGATATTAAATCCTATTTTGACGATGCTGCTGGAAACACTCGCAGCCCGTTTTGTACCTTCTACGAAACGGCTGAATTTTCCTTTAATCCGCGGCGGTATCGGCGGAGATTCGGTGACGTCTTTGTTCATACATTCATGATATCACACTTATTTA
>DATEBW010000049.1:0-5131 GCA_035287165.1 Patescibacteria group bacterium
AATGACGAGGCACCGAGGGCAGATAATACGTAATTGCTTACCGGATAGCGGTTCGGGTTCAGGAACAATACGCCGATAGCACCGAGAAGCGCGGTAATCACCAGCTCATCCGGAATAATCTTGTGTTTCAGATCTATAAAGAAAATAGCTATCAAACTGGAAGCGACTATCCAGTATAAAATGATTATTGAAAATTGAAAATTGAAAATTGTCACGCTGAGCGTGATCCCGCTTCGCGGGAAAAATTGACCAACACTCCTTTCTACAAGAACATACGATCCAACAAATAATGCACCCGTTAGCAACTCGACAATCGGATTACGAATGGAGATAGGGGAGCGGCAGTATCGGCACCTTCCGGATAATAATACCCATGAAATGACAGGAAACATATCATACCAGCGGAGAGGCTTTCGGCACGTATCGCATCGGGAGCGCCCGCGCATGAACTGTTCCTCTTTCGGCAGCCGGTCGATGATAACGTTTAGAAATGAGCCGAAAAACAGGCCGAAAAGGAAAATAGGAAATAGAATCATTAAATAAAAGTATACCGTAATCGGTAAACAGTAAACCGAGGAATATACGCTTCCGCATACATGTTGCGTAATTTTACGTTACGTCGTTTCGTCATGCTGAATTTATTTCAGCATCCCCATCAAGGAAGAAAAAGATTCTGAAATGGATTCGGCAAGCTCACCATCTCTTCGAGCCTGAGTCTCAGAGCCGAAGGCCTGAGTTTACCGAAGGACAAGTTCAGAATGACGAAGTACTGCGTAAGTCCTGATATAGAATTCGTGTTGCGTAACTTTTCTAAAACTGTCATCCTGAATACGTTCGCTATCGATCAGTACTATAGCTTGTTTCAGGATCTTACTACAGTCGAGTAATGAGATGCTGAAATAAATTCAGCATGACGAGCTAAATCTACGTAAGGTGCGTAAGTCCTGAAATAAGTAAACGGTAATCGGTAAACAGTAAACGGAATTACATTTAACTGCAATACCTGTCATCTGACATCCTGTATCTGACAAAATACACCCGCCGTCATTCCGTACGGAAAGAGGCGGGTTATTTTGTATCTTCTAGACTACGGCGCACACGCAAGCGTCAAATCGGTGCCTGTTTCGAATAAATTAGCGGTGCTGCCGCCGTCTGAATTCAGAATTTCGTCGTTCTTATCCGCTTCTAAATACAAGCAGAATTCATAGTCTCCGGTTCCGGTGCTGTAGAAAAATCCATACCCCGCTCCGGCTACCGGCGTTTGTACACGCCCTCCCGCACCGTTTAACACTGATACAGTACGAGCATTCATCGGATCAAGCGGCACCTGCTTGAGATACGGACACAGATCTATAGCGCCGATCCAGTTTCCCGAAGCGCATGATTGACTGCGCACTTGTCCGACAGCATTCGATTGATGATTTCCATTCGTGATTCCCACTGCGCCTTCATCATTTATGTACGCTTCGATGACGGACTGTAACCGTGCTATGTCTGTTAATCTGGTGCTATCCCGCGCCTTTCGCTGTGCCTCTAAAGGATTAATAGCGATAAGCGCCGCGATGGCAAGTACCGCGAGAATTCCTACAACGACGAGAAGCTCTATCAGGGTAAAACCCCGTATTCCTCTGCCTTTGGCTCTGCCGGTAGCCATGTTTTGTATATGTTTCATTTCGTTGTCTCACCTCCCTCGGTTTGAACTGGTGAATACATTTTATTCAGCATAACCATAAATAATACGCCTGTCAAGAACCACTTGTTAATCTATTAACCAAGAAACCTATCAAACTATGAACTTATGAACAAACTGTTATTTGGTTCATTGGTTTCTCAGTTCTTCGGTTTCTCAGAACGCTTCGGTCAATTGATACATCGGCAGCACAATAGACAAAACGAGAAACGCCACACCTATACCGAGTACCACTAAAATAATCGGCTCTATGGCCGTCGTGAGCCGCTTTACTTTTTCATTCGCCGACGATTCATAGAAGTGCGATGTGCGGCGTAACGTCTCATCAATCTTGCCCGTTTCTTCTCCGATGGTAATCATTTGGCCTACTATGGGAGGAAAAATCGTTTCACTCGTAAATAAAAGACCCATGGAAAATCCTTTCTCCACCTTTCCCGCTATGGAGCGAATGCCGTCGGCAAAAAGAACACTGTCGATTCCGTCGGCTACGATCGCGAGCCCATCGAGAATTGAAACGCCCGAACTTACCAGCATGCTCAATGTCCGGGTGAATTCAGCGAGTACCATTTCCTGCCTGATGGTTCCCCAAATCGGTATCGAGAGAAGGATCCGGTCCCAGAGACGCTCGCCTCCCTGCGTCTTTTTAAATGAAAAAAGCCAGACGCCGAGTCCGATAAGCGCTATGATCACCACCCACCAGAAATGGACAAAAAAATTCGAAACGAAAATAAGTATGCGCGTCGGCAACGGCAGTTCAAGGTCAAATTGCGTGTATATTTCGGTCAGTTTGGGGATGACGAATATGAGCATCATGAGCGAAAGACCCATCATACCGATGATGATAATAATCGGGTAAATCATGGCTGTCTGAACGCGCGTCCTGAATTCCCGCTGATTCTCGAGGTTGTCAGCGAGGCGTTCCAGAACCGTGTCGAGTTTTCCTGACCGTTCACCGGCTTCAATAAGGGAGATGTACAGCTTGCTGAATTGCCGAGGATGGCCAGCCAGAGCGCGGGAGAGCGGTTCTCCGCCGCGGATTTTTGTATTGATGTCTTCGAGCATCAGCTTGAAGCCGGCGTTTTTCGTTTGCGTAAAAAGAAGGTGGAGGGAATCAATAAGTGGCAATCCGGCGACGATCATCGTTGCGAGCTGTTGGGTAAACGTGACGATTTCGCTGTAAGACACGTGATGCATAAACCGCACCATGCTTCCGCTTACCCGATGTTCTCCGAGTTCTTTAACGTCGATGATAAGAAAGTTACGCTCCCGCAACAGGCGGACTGCTTCATCTATCGAAGAAGCCTGAACTGTGCCGTTGAGCGACTTTCCCGCTTCATTTTTTACGTGATAGGAATAATTCATAAGTGCTACGAATTACGAATGGGTACGAATATACGAATAACGAACATTTGCGCAAGATCAAAAGAAATTTGAGGTTAGAAGGAAGTAAGTAGAACACGAAGTTTGATAAGTATGATGCGATAGTTGAAAAAATCAAGACATCAAACTTCTCACTTCATTTTCAAGCTTCCATCTTCTAACTTCTCATTTCAAAAAGGAATTAGTATATTCGTAAATATTAGTAATTAGTAGAGTACGAATTCATTTCCGCAGATACCTCCTCAACTCCGTCGGGTTGAGCACATACCGCTGTGCGACATCGAGGGCCATGCGTCCCGTAGAAACCAAATTCGCAAAATACTCTTCCATCGTGATCATCCCGAGGTCTTTTGATGTCTGGATAATGTTGGAAATCAGATGAGATTTGCTTTCCCGTATCGAAGTCCGTACGGCGCTGTTCGAAATAAGAATTTCGAGTCCCGGAAGCCGGTCTCCGGTCAAAGAGGGCGCGAGGCGCTGGCAGATAACCGCGGAAAGCGCCGACGATAACTGCTGGCGGATTTGGCTCTGCTGGTGCTCGGGAAATACATCTATGATACGGTCTATCGTCTGGGGGGCAGAGTTTGTATGCAGCGTCGAAAAGACGAGGTGCCCGGTTTCCGCTATGGTCAGGGCTGAAGTTATGGTTTCCAGATCGCGCATTTCCCCGATAAGCACCACGTCCGGATCCTCGCGCAACACCGCCTTCAACGCCCCTTTCCATGAGTAGGTATCCATACGAAGTTCCCGCTGTGATATGAGTGCTTTGCCTTTGTCATACGCATATTCGATCGGGTCCTCGATAGTCACAATGTGGCACTTTCTGTTGAGATTGATCTGGTTGATCATCGTGGCGAGCGTTGTGCTTTTACCGTGTCCGGTCGGCCCGGTTACGAGGATAAACCCCTGGTTCAGTTTCGTGAGTTCACCGAGTGACTGAGGAAGGTTAAGTTCTTCGAACGTCCGGATTTTATGCGGAATATACCGGAGAGAAGCAGCGACGCTACCGCGCTGATAATAGGCATTGATGCGGAACCGTTCCTGCAGTCCCTCCGCGGTTTTCAGTACGTATGACAAATCGAGCTCGCGAGTCTTTTCAAATTCCTCGCGCTGGGCTGCCGTGAGCATCGCAAACACGAGGCGCATGCATACGTCCGCCGAAAGTACTGGGTACTGCGGAAGAGGATCCAGCTCGCCATAGACGCGCACCAGCGGCGGATGATCGGCAACCAAGTGAAGATCGGATCCCTGTTTCTTGATAACGATTGATAAAAGTTGGTTTATGTCTATGGTCATGCTTCTCACCCTTCTTCGGCAACGCGCAACACTTCCTCGATGGTCGTAACGCCTTTCAGCGCTTTCAGATACCCGTCTTGCTTCATAGTTATCATTCCCTCGGAAACGGCCATCTTCATAATATCTGCCGCCGTTGTCTTGGTCATTATCATTTTCGCAATTCGTTCGGATACTTTCAAGACTTCAAAAATACCGACCCTTCCGTGATAACCGTTAAAGTTACACTCCTTACAGCCCTTTCCCTTGAAAAGCTGTGACGGAGAATTCGGCGGAATGAGTGGTCCCAATACCCGTTTAATATCATCCCAGACGGCAGGCGACGGTTTATATGCTATCCTGCATGAATTGCACGAACGCCGGATGATGCGCTGCGCAGCGCACGCGTGCAGAACGGACGAGACTAAAAATGGTTCTGCTTTCATATCGAGAAGCCGGGGGATCGCGGTCGCGGCGTCATTCGTATGCAGGGTTGAAAATACAAGATGGCCCGTAAGAGCAGCTTGTATAGCTAAACTTGCCGTTTCGGAGTCGCGGATTTCTCCCACCAGTATGACATTCGGGTCCTGGCGGAGAAATGAACGCATGCCGTTTGCAAAAGTAAATCCGGCTGCAGGATTGATATTGACCTGGTTGATGCCGGGAATCTGGTATTCGACCGGATCTTCCAAGGTCATAATATTGATGTTCATCTTATTGATCCGGGACAAGACCGAATAGAGCGTTGTGGTCTTTCCTGAACCGGTCGGCCCGGTAACGAGGATAATG
>DATEBW010000050.1:0-2053 GCA_035287165.1 Patescibacteria group bacterium
GAGAACAAACGTAACCGCGCTTATTCCGGCTGCAGAGCGCATATTTCCTGTCGGAAGGCTCGATAAAGATACGACGGGACTGCTTCTTCTGACCAATGACGGCGAACTCACCAATCTCCTTACCCATCCTCGCTATCAGGTGCATAAGGTGTACCGCCTGAAAATCAAGGGAAAAATAAATCAACCGCAACTTCGGTCACTGCGCAACGGCGTGCGTTTGCACGACGGCAAAACAGCGCCCGCAGAAGTGAGCATAGTAAAAGAGGGCTATTCTTTTTCTTATCTCGAGATTACCCTCCACGAAGGAAAAAACAGGCAGATCAGAAGAATGTGCGAGGCGGTCCGGATAAATCTTCTGGAGCTTTCCCGGATTCAGTTCGGACCGATAAGTATCGGTACCATAAAAGAAGGAGCGTATCGGGAACTGACAGATGCAGAAGTAGACGATTTGAGAAAGACGACTGCCGTTTAACAATGACCCCTTTTATTGATGAGTATTTCGGACTGTCGGGACAGCTCGTATGGATACGGTAAACCCGTTCGGCAGACGTCTTTTGAAATAATATCGGTCAAAATAGCGCGCAATTATTTTATACGTGTCGAGGTCAAACATATACTCGTTTTCTTCTTGATTAGGATAATTCGGATGCGAATTCGGATCATTCGGATCGCTTTTCACAATGCACCACTTGTCCAGTATAAAGTGCTCTGTTTCTCCCGTCACGCTGCACTGCTCCACTACCTCGACCGGCTTTTCAAAATACCACGGCTTCATGCGGTTCTCCGCAAATGCCAGCAAAAACCGTGCGTTATATTTTTTTTGAGGTTCCTCTCTTCTGCACGCGCCTTTGCAGGTATTGAGATGATAGCCGAAACAACCGCCGCTGCCGTGTTCTGCCCCGAGCAGTTTTTTACACAGGAAATATTTTTCGGCGATGTATTCCAGAAATTGCATTGCCTGTCTTTTTGACTTAAACATTCCCATCATGTCGTCAAGCTCGTGTGCATTTATATCCGTTACCGTTTCTACGGAGACGGTATCGTATCCCTCCGGCGTCTGCAATTTTTTTGCTATGATGAGCTTTCTTGCTCTGCGGAGCTGCCGGTTATACACGGGCTGTTCCCGTTTTACCATCGCAGATTCCCTTATCAGGGCGCCCAATTCACCGGCCGTGGAAAGTACTTTTATATCCGCGACCTGCCGCGACAGCGACAATTCTTTAACCGATAAATAATCCTGCGTAAAATGAGAGAGCACCCGCGCCCGGACATCTATTGCTTTTCCAACGTATAAAAGCACCTTATCCCGGTCATAAAACCGGTAGACACCAGGAGACTCCGGCAGCGTGTCCAGAATATCAGAATTAAGAAGCGAAGGAAGCGTGGGACGTCGCAGGATTTTATTAAATGACTCAAGAAGCCTTTTCGGCTCCACTTCGCTCATGATTCGCCGGTAAAATTGCAACAGCACCTGCGCGTCGTCATATGCCCGGTGGCGGCGCTTGCAGGAAAACCCGAATCGCTCAATGAGAGCCGACAACCCGTGATGCCTGAAACGGGGAAAAAGAAGGCGCGACAACCGTGCCGTACAGAGCTGCTTTGCGGTAAACGGCATTTCGAAGCGCGAAAATTCACTTTTTAAAAACGCGTAGTCAAAACGCGCATTATGCGCCACAAATACCGAATCCTGCAGGAGTTCATATATTTCATCCTTTTCTTCGGCAAACGTGGGTGCATGTTCTATTTCTTTCGGGGAAATGCCGGTAAGCGTCTGGATCATCGGATGGATATGCCGTTCGGGGTTGAGCAGCTTATTGTATTCAGCTACCACATGGGCGTCTTCCACGCGGATAATGCCGACTTCGATCACCCGGTCGTATTGCGGGCTCATGCCGGTCGTCTCTACGTCTATAAATGACAGGCGGGCAGGGATCATAGGATTAACTCTACTGGCAAGGGAAATTTTACCATGTATACCACTTCACTTTTAGTTTCAGAATAATCATGGTATACCAAAACGGAGCTTTTAAAATCGAGATGACTTGTTAAAACA
>DATEBW010000051.1:0-18596 GCA_035287165.1 Patescibacteria group bacterium
CTGCATTAATTGACTCTGGTAAATTGAGTGCAGTGAGGGTAAGTAAACTAAAAAATGCCCGCATTATGTATTTTCTTTCGTTCATACGTATCCGGGCAGGACTTGAAACGATATTATATACTATAGGACAGATTTATTCAATCACCCCGTAGAGAGTAAAGAATATTATACAGTCAATAGAGAAAATATGGCTCAAAAATGCGAATTCGGCAACTGCACCGCGGAACCATTAGGGCCCGTCGCCAAACAACCGCTTCACTCTATAAACGTTTGATTGGTCGAATCGTATAGTTCCATTCTCCGTGAAATATATTTGGTTTCATATTGATCTGTTCCATCTCCTCATCTGATACTTTGATGCCTGATTGATACTGATTGGTATCAACCATTGCATAGACCTGAAGTCCTGTTTTTGTTTTTGTGTTTCCGATAAGATTGATAATCGTTTGCAGACTCGTTAACGGTCTGCCTCTCCAATTCATCGTAATGTGACAGAATAATCGATGTTCAATTTTGTTCCACTTGCTTGTTCCAGGAGGAAAATGACAGACTTCAATCGTTAATCCCGTTTCATCAGTAAGTCGTTGCAATTCCTTCTTCCACAGTCTGGTTCTGTAACTATTGCTTCCTCCACAATCAGCCGTAATCAATACCGTCGTTGACTGTGGATAGCGCTCCTTCCCCAAATACTCCCACCATCTCCTGATACTTTCCACGGCAAACTGCGCCGTATCACTCGTTATCCCGACGTTGACCCACCCAACGTTTTTCCCCATGTCATAGACGCCATAGGGAATGGCTTTCCCCAGTTCTTTATCCGCAAAATCATGGACTGACACTTCTACCGGTTTTCCTTTGGGTTGCCACTCTCTTCCTCCGTTTTTGAAATTCCCTATCAACTCTTTTTTCTTTGTGTCAACGGATATGACCGGATTTCCATGGGTAAGATAGTGTGTTGCTCTCTTATTGATATGTGCAAATTGTTTATCTCTATCTGCATGATTGGTTCCTTCTCTCGTTTTCCTGTTGCCTTGTAAACTGTATCCGAGTTCTTCCCGCAGGAGTTCTGTTACCTTGTGGTGTCCGATTCGATACCCTTGCTCTTTGAGCGTTTGGGCAAGCTCACGGCTGCTTTTACTCGTCCATTTAAGCGGCGACTCTGGATCTCCTCTCGTTTCCGGATTCACCAGCGTCTTTAATGCAGCAATAATTCCCGGATACATCATCTGTATTTTCTTTTTTCCGCCTCCCGGTCTTCTGCTTCGTCCGACGGGAAGTATTGCCTCTGATGAGAGTTCTCGTTTTCCTCTGGCTATCGTTGAACGGGCTATTCCCACTGCTCGGTGAATTTTCTTCACCCCGCCACGTCCAAAGGCATGTGCATCGGCTGCGGCAAGCAATCGCCGCTGCCGTTCCGTTAAGTGCGGCCACATGACCGCATATCGTCTCTTCAGGGCAGCATCAGACACTCTTTTACCATACCATATATCCTATTGTTC
The DNA here is from genome assembly GCA_035287165.1 of Patescibacteria group bacterium. Classification (GTDB taxonomy): domain Bacteria; phylum Patescibacteriota; class Microgenomatia; family 2-01-FULL-40-14; genus DATEBW01. The sequence continues at coordinate 1,500 of DATEBW010000051.1, forward strand.
ATGAAGCGGTTATTTGGTTACGGTTCCTAAGTGCTTTCATCCAGGATATATTTTTGTGTAATCGGATTTGCCGGAGGATTGGGAAATGGACAGTCAGTTTCTGTCGTTTCTTTCTTATCTCCAGCGAGATCAAACTGCCAAATTTTTTTGTAAGTTGGCCGCAATACGTCAATTTCTTTGTAGCAAAAATAGTTATCGTCAAGCCAAACGAATCTAGTTCCCGAGCCTATCAGAAACTCACCGGCTATTTGCTGTCTCTGGTTTTTAGACAAGTCAACAATAAAAAGATGGACTTTACTATCTTGTAGGAAAGCGAAGGCTTCCTTAACTAAAAGATTTTTAAGAAAGGAAACAGACGATGAATTAAATATGCCGACTACCTCACCAGGTAAAATAATTTTCGATCGGCTCGGTGACATGAACTGGGATAGATCGCTATCGCCGAAGTAAGCTTTAACTCCAGTGCTAAACGTTTGCTTGCGGTCAAAATCTAAAATTTTTGTTTCGCCCGTAACACTCTCTTTATAAATGACTTTTCCTTCCAGAATAGACTTAGAGTCGGTTGGTTTAGGTGAGCCTATTTTTTCCTGAGTAGAAGTCGTCTGCTGATTTGAAGAGATTTTACTTTTAGTATTTAAAACAAACCATACTCCACCCATCAGTATAATAGCTAAAAGGAGAATAATGGAAATCGTCCAATAATTTATTTTCGGTTTCTCCGGAATTTGGACGGGTTGATTAATTGGATTTTGCTCGATTTGCTGGGTATTCTGACCCCCGACATTCACTTGATTTTCCATATGTACCTCTATAAAAAAGTATAGCAAAAATTTAAATTTCAAGTATTAATCAGCTAATAAAATTCCTCTTGGGGCAAAATAGAGTTGAACGAGCAAGATTTTTTTGATAAACTATAAGCACCATGAACAAATCATTTACATCGCTCCCTACCATTTATCCCCAAGAGATTGCCCAGAAGGGTGTACAAATCTATCAAAAGATGGGTAAAACATGGGAGAAAAAGCACAATGGTCAATTTATGGCAATAGAAGTAGAGTCAGGAAAATATTTCTTGGGAGAGACACAAGTTGAGGCACTCGAAAAGGCAAAAAAACAATTCCCTAAAAAAATCTTTTATTTTATGAGAGTTGGATTTCCCGCAGTATCTATTCATTCTACCTACCAGGAACCATTTTCCTATGGAAGTATTCTTTAGCTCCCAAGGCCGTCCAAAAGTAAAGCTTCACACTAAAGGAAAACGACAAGGAGGAAATCTTGAAGCGATTCTCGATACGGGGTTTGACGGTTTTCTTAGTCTGCCTATTACGACTGCAGTGTCTCTTGGTTTAGAATTAATCGGCATTCAACCGGTTGAATACGCTGATGGACGGACAAGTAAAGAATTGGTATTTTCAGTTGAAGTGAATATGGAGGGAAAATGGAAGACTGTTCCTACAACCTTAACTAGTAGTTCTGAAGCGCTTGTTGGCACTGCTCTTTTAGCTGATTATGAATTGAGTCTAAACTTCCACAAGCAGAAAGTAATTTTAGAGAAGGTTTGATTTCTTTCTTGTCGTTTCCAGTTCCTCATGGCAAATCTTACAAAATCGTGATTGATATCCAGCAGAATGCGCCGGCGCCCAATATACCTCTATCCACTTACTTTTCTTATGCCTTCTCCAAGTACACATCGTGTTCCTTTTTAGGAGATTGATGAATTCATCGATAAAGATTTTCATCTCGATCATTCAATACGCGTAACTGTTCCTTTATTTGCATCTACTTCTACAAAGTCTCCATCTTTAAAAATCTTCGATGCAAATTTTGTCACAACAATACAGGGCTTTTTCATTTCTCTAGGTTGAGTAATAATACCTTTATTCTTCCGTTTGAGGTGTTGTTGCAATAATCTCGACTTCTTCTTCCCCGAAAGTGAGCGCGGCTAAATCCGGCGGTAGATTTTGTTTAAACCACATCGCTGCTTCCGGCGACTTTTCTTCTAAAGCTGCTACCGCGGCTGTTGCTAACACTGCGTAAGCTTCTCTTTGGGGAGCTGCTTCATTCGTTACAAAATCCTTTTCTTCTTCGGAAGGAGGAAGCTTGACAGCTAACATTTCCATTTCAAGCCATGCACGTCTTACTTCTTCCGGAGCTGGACCTACCGGTACCTCTTTAATTCTGATCCGCGAGATTTCAATTCCCGGTGGAGGAAGGACACCGGCTCTTATGAGTGCTTCCGCAAATTCATCCAGATCTCCATCATCGCCACCGAGCGCAGCACGAATTTCCTTTATACCTCCTGTTTCGTTTAATTTTCTGACAACTTCTGCCAAAAACGCTATCCTTTCCTCGGAAGATCTGGTAAGTTTCATCTCGACGCCCGCACGATCCGCAAAAGGTTTCCATACTCTGTATGTGATCTCAGTCGAAACATCATCAATTTTCGCCAGAGTTTTATAAAACCATCTTTCTATTCTTGACATGAATGATTCTTTAGAAAATTTTGCTCTATTTAAAATTGCTCATCTTCTATTTACCTTTTTAGTCGGGGAGCGGAGAATTGAACTCCGACCGCACGACCCCCAGCCGCGCATTCTACCGTTAAACTACTCCCCGAACATCACTTTTGTTGATATAAATAATCTATTACGACAGTTTCAGTTCCACTTTTTTACCCATTGCCTGCGCCATTGCCATTAGTATTTGCAGAGTAACATTTCTTGATCCTGACTCAACTTTTGTAATAGTCGTTCTAGGTAGCTTGGCTAGTTTAGCTAATTTTGTTTGGGTAAGTCCAAGATCTTCCCTTTTTTTTCTCAAGGCTACTACTACCTGGTAGTATTTTTTTTCAGACTCAATAAACTCACGTTCTTCTTTGGTAACATTAGTACCAAAATCGTTCAGTGAGACCGTTTTTTGTTTTAGTTGAGATTTGTTCATAATGTTTCTTAGTAATCGAGCAATCTTTTCTTTGCTTTTCTTAATTCCGCTGACGGCGTCTTTTGGGTTTTCTTAGCAAAAGCAGCCAGTACTACGATTGAATCTTTATACATATATGAGTACAATACCCGCCACTGTCCCTGATATTTAACTCTTATTTCAAATAGATTAATGGTTCCTGAAAGCTTTTTACCAAAAGGCTCTTCCAACTTTCCTTCTTGCTGCAGAATTTCGAATAATGCCTGAAATTTAAGCTGCACTAATCGAGGAAATTTCCTGAGTTCTTTTTCTGCCCGCCTGTCGATATAGATAACTTTGCTTACTCGTAATTGTGCCATAAAAAGCACATTTGTCAATAAGGGTAAAGGTAAAATTCCTCCTTGCATTTTATCATAAATTTGCGTACTATGATGTCACCATGGCGGATAACAATGATGAAAAAAAAGACCATCGAGGCCGTCCGAGCGCAAAACTGCAAGCCGTAAAAATGGCAATGGAACAAATCGAGCGGCAGTATGGCCGCGGTGCGATCATGCGGCTCGGGGAGCGTATGGCAGTAACGACTGAAGAGGTTATCCCGACGGGATCATTTGCGCTCGATATAGCATTGGGCATCGGCGGCGTACCGCGCGGTCGCGTCATAGAAATCTTCGGTCCCGAAGCGTCGGGAAAAACGACGATTGCGCTTTCTATCATCGCGCAGGTTCAGAAAAAGGGAGGCGTTGCAGCGTTTATTGACGCGGAGCATGCGCTCGACCCCACATGGGCGGAGAAAATCGGCGTTAACCTCGATGACCTTCTTATATCCCAGCCCGATACCGGCGAACAAGCCCTAGAAATTGCCGAAACATTGATCCGAAGCGGCGGCGTTGATCTGGTCGTTGTTGATTCGGTAGCTGCGCTTGTGCCGCGGTCAGAAATCGAAGGTGAAATGGGTGAAGCGCAAGTCGGCGTACAAGCCCGGCTTATGAGCCAGGCGCTGCGGAAGCTTACTGCCGTTATATCAAAATCAAAAACGACCGCGGTCTTTACCAATCAGCTGCGGCTGAAGATCGGCGTGTTTTTCGGGAACCCCGAAACAACGCCGGGCGGTCTGGCTATGAAATTTTACGCTTCGATACGTATGGATGTACGCAAAATTAAAACGCTGAAAAAGGGAGATGATGTGGTCGGTAGTCTGCATCAGGTTAAAGTGGTGAAAAACAAGATGGCGCCGCCGTTTAAGAAAGCGCTGTTTGAAATTGACGCCGACGGCATATCGCAGGAAGGGGAAGTCATCGATCTGGGCATTGAAACGGGCGTTATTGAAAAAAGCGGCGCATTTCTGAAGTATGGCGGCGAGACGCTCGGACAAGGAAGAGATTCAGTTAAGCAGTATTTAAAAGAACATACTGCATTAAAAGATAAAATATTTAAAGAGGTGTGGAAAAAGAAAAAAGCTTCGTAAAGCGTAAACCGTCAATCGTAAACAGCAAATGGTAATTGGTAATTTGTAATTAGGAAAAATTAGCGATTAACGATAGCATGCTATATGTCAGGATCACGAGAAGCTAATACTTCATTACCTGATTCTGAGTTCGACGATGAATTTGAATTCGTTGACATTAGTCCTAACCCCTTTCCCCAGGCAGCCTATTTTAATATTGAAGGCGTTGAAGGTATCACCGGGACTATTACCGTGGGAATTCCGGATGATAAAATCGGATCAGTTACTCCTGACAAAATCAAAAACACTATTGCTGCATTACATGAGGCAGGCTACCCGGTAACAAAAGCTCTTATTGGCGCGGACCGTGATGAAGTAAACTTTTTATCATCTCGTGAGTAATTATCACATTTCATGTGAAGATTGTAGTCGCGACCCTTGTGGTCGCTTTTTTATGCGCTTGGATTATTCGGTGGATTTATTGGGTTGATGGTTGGTATACTGGTACAGTGGTTCAATAGTAATAGTTTATGAAATATTTACTCCTTGGGGTTGTTATTTTTATTGGCGCACTCGTTATTATCGGCGTAAGATCATTCGACGCGCATCCGATAAATACTTTTGAAATACCAGAGTACGAAATAGGAATTACAGAATCAGCCTCTACCGGTGTCGGACAGCGTTCTCAACAGAACGGTACGAGGCCGCAAACTGTTACATACAATGGCAGACGACTTGCAGGTTCAACTTCACCCTATCTTGAATTCAATCAGCAAGACTATGAAAAAGCCCTTGCCGAGGGAAAAATTATTTTTCTCGATTTCTACGCAAACTGGTGTCCGATCTGCCGCGGCGAGGAACCGGATATTTTTGCCGGGTTTAACGAGTTAACGACTGATCAGGTAGTAGGGTTCCGCGTAAACTTCAAAGACGACCAGACTGATGACGCGGAAAAAATGCTTGCAAAAGAATTTGCCATTCCGTATCAGCATACGAAAGTAATTCTCAAAAACGGCAGGGAAGTTTTCCGCTCGAGTGAGATCTGGGATGCGGCTACGCTGGTAGAGGAAATTGAAAAGGCACTGTGAGCAATGCCATATCGTTGAAAGTCTATTCCATCTTGAATAAGGTCATGCTGAACTTGTTTCAGCATCCAGTTATATAATCACAGAGATCCTGAAATAAATTCAGGATGACTATTCCACGAGTTTCGCACTTGTTCAATGGGTATACTTTGTCATTCTGAATTTAGTTCAGAATCTTATTCCTGCTAACCATTCAAGATCCTGAAACAAGTTCAGGATGACGCGAAGTGCGAAACTTGTGTATTCTTGAGGTTTTTAGAAAACGTTCCAAGATTAATAATGCAAAACCATGTCCGGTTGTATTTACCTCTGCTTTCCGTTGTCACACTTATTCTCATATTCTATACCGCGACCCGTCTCTACGGCATCACCGATTTCCCCATATTTAACGACGAGGCGATCTACGTCCGCTGGGCGCAACTGGGAAGATATGATCCGTCGCAACGCCTTATTTCACTCGTTGATGGCAAACAACCATTATTTATCTGGTTGACGAGTATCGCAATGGGTGTCATCAGCCATCCACTCTATGCCGGCCGGCTCGTCTCTATGATTGCCGGTGTCGGCACGATGATCGGGTTATATTTTTTGACCTATGAACTATTCAACAAAAAATTTGTCGCGATGGGAGCCGTGCTGTTATACGCACTCATTCCGTTCGCTCTGGTCTATAACCGGTTAGCATTACTTGATGCTTTATTAGGGATGTTTATCGTATTGAGCGTGTATCTTCAGGTATTAATTGCCCGAACACTGCGACTGGACTACGCTTTTATTCTGGGGTTTACAACAGGCGCTGCCATTTTGACGAAAACTCCCGGATTTTTAACGTTGTATCTCGCGCCATTAGCATTACTGCTGGTTCCGTGGAAACGGCGCATTGCCGTTCGCCAGCTTGCCCGATGGATAGGGCTTATGCTTGTCGTACTCATGATTTCATCTTTGGCGTATTCGGTGCTCCGTCTCTCTCCGCACTATGCCGCAATCGATGAAAAAAATACGGAATTTATATTTGATGTGGCCCGGATCAGCCCACTGCAACTTCTTAAGAATGCTTTTTCAAACCTTATTCTCTCTATTGGCTGGATCGCGCAATATATCACGCCGTACCTCTTTTTTCTCATAATTCCTGCGATTATTGGAAAACAACATCGTAAAGAGCGGCTGTTTCTTTTCGCATGGGTTATCCTGTCGATAGGTATAATCAGTTTCGTCGGCCGCAAACTTTATCCGCGGTATTATTTTCCATCGACTCTAATTCTGCTGCCGCTTATTTCTTTCGGATTCTGGCAATTATATGAACGTTTCAAAAAGAAGGCGGTTATCATCGGTGCATTAGTCATTATGTTGGTCGTCTATAACGACTACCGGATTCTTACCGATCTTCCGCGCGCGCCGATTCCCCAGGCGGATCTCGTGCAATATGCCAATGGATGGGCTGCAGGGAACGGCATGAAAGAAATTGTGCAGCATCTGCAGAAAGAAGCCATGGAAGGAAAAGTATATATCGTATCAGAAGGACGATTTGGTAGTTTTCCCGCAACGGTGGTTGAATTATTCTTTTGGCATTATCCGCAAGTGGAGTACCGCGGCATTGATTCAATCACGGGAAAAATTCCTAATTCACTGGTTGAAAAATCACGAGATATGCCGGTATATGTTATTGTTAATAAAGAACAGACTGTTCCGTCATGGCCGGTAGAATTGGTTATGGAGCACCGTAAAGGCGTGAGTGATTATTTCGTCCGGTTGTATAAAGTTACCGATGTGCCGATTGATCCGTGCGATATCTATTATGAAGAAATAGAAAAGGAACCGAAAGAATGTCAGAAAGAATCACAATAAAATCACTGTCATTCCGGACTTGATCCGGAATTTATATTCGATAAAGAGATCCTGAATCAAGCTTTAGTACTAAGCGGTAGAGGACGTATTCAGGATGACGATACAAAAATGGCAATCCTACTATTCTTAGCTTTCCTATCCGGATTAGTAACGATATTAGCGCCGTGCATCTGGCCGATTCTGCCTATTGTCCTCTCGGCAAGCGCCACGGGCGGCAGGAAAAAGCCGCTTGGGATAACATTTGGGATTTTAGGGAGTTTTGGTGTGTTTACTCTTACTATTGCGTATCTGGTTCGGCTATTTCCGATCGATCCGGAAATATTCCGGTATGTTGCTGTTGGTGTGATCGGATTGATGGGGATAGCCTTACTTGTACCATGGGTTGGAGCAGTGCTTGAGTCGTACGTGAGTCGTCTTTCGGGGAGATTGGGGAGATTGGGGAAATTGGGGAGGAGCGAAAACGAAGGTTTTGGAGGAGGTTTGCTCGTCGGGGCGTCGCTGGGCATTGTATGGACACCGTGCGCCGGCCCCATTCTCGGAACCATTGCCGCATTATCGGCGACTCGTTCGCTCAACGCCGACATCGTCTTGGTTACGATCGTGTACCTTATCGGCGTCGGCATTCCGCTTTTCCTCTTTGCAAGCGGAAGCAGAGTGATGGTTATGCGCTCGAGAGCTCTTAATCAATATACCGGCCGCTTGCAACAGGCATTCGGCATCTTGATGGTGTTGACCGCCATCGCCATTTACACCGGTTATGATCGGACATTACAAGCTAAACTATTAGACACAATTCCGTCGTATTCCCAATTTCTCAATGATCTGGAAGGGAGTCAGACGGTACGGGACGAACTCGGCCGGTTAAAAAGGAAAGAAAACGTCGACCAAAAAGAGACGGAAGTTGAGATGAATTTTCCCCGCGCCGACCGGCTGCCAAAACTCCGGAAGGCGCCGGAACTGGTCGGCATACATCAGTGGTTAAACAGCGAGCCGCAGACGCTTGAGTCCTTGCGCGGAAAAGTGGTCTTGATTGATTTTTGGACGTATACGTGTATTAACTGCATCAGGACGTTGCCCCATTTAAAACAATGGTACGAAACGTATAAAGATGACGGTTTTTTCATTATCGGTGTCCACACGCCCGAATTTGAATTTGAAAAAAAGACGGAAAATGTCGAGATGGCAATAAAACAATACGGTCTCACGTATCCGGTTGCCCAAGACAATAACTATAGTACGTGGCGCGCCTACGACAATCACTACTGGCCAGCAAAGTATCTTATTGATGCAGAGGGTTACATCCGCTACACCCACTTTGGCGAAGGAAAGTATGAAGAGACCGAAGAGGCGATTCGGGCGTTATTACAAGAAGCCGGCACTGCGCCAACAGGCGGGATGACTGATGTTATCGATCAGACACCGGGGGTGCGGAACACGCAGGAAACGTATTTAGGCGCACAGCGGGAAGAGTGGTACGACGGAATCGGGTCGTACCGTCAAGGAAAGCAAACATTTACTTTTTCCACCATCACACCTCAACTGCATCATTTTGCGCTGAACGGCGGCTGGTTCATCGCAGACGAATATGCAGAGGCTTCCGGCGGAAGCCAATTAACGTTTCGATTTCTCGCCGATAAAGTTTTTCTCGTCATACATCCGTCCACCGCGTCAGATACCGTCACGGTCAAACTCGACGGCGAGGTTATTCCTGACGAATTTGCCGGCGCAGACGTTAAAAACGGCGTCGTCACCGTCACCGAACCGCGGCTGTATGAATTAATCAACCTTCACGGCAATCGGAGTGAACATACCTTATTATTAGAATTCCATACCGCCGGCACGCGCATCTTTGCCTTCACGTTCGGGTAATGAGATACAATCGTCATTGACAAATAATTCTTATTAATCTGTACTTTGTTATTACTAAGCAAATGCTTACCACTATTACGTCCAAATTTCAGGTACATATTCCCGTGGCAATCCGTAAGAAGATCGGACTTACCAAACATGGCCGGGCAGTGATTCGGGTGGAAAAAGACAAAATTATCATAGAGCCGAAAAAAGCGCCGAATATCCTCGATCTTGCCGGAAAGTTTAAAGTAAAAAATCCAATCCCCGCGGAAAAAATCAGAGACTACATCGATTATGCGGAGGGCAGACATTAGAAAAGGAAAGAAAGTATTCATAGACACGAATATCTACATCCGATTCCTCACGAAGAATAGAGAAGAGCAATTCATCGAGTGCAATCGATTTATCGAATTGGCAAGCTCCACATCAATTCACCCATACACTTCCAATATCGTCATCGCTTCGTAACGTTCTTCCCCTTCTGCGTTATAATAACTTCGCATGACAGACTTTATCCCCATTATCGTTGACAAGAGCCACCTCGTGGCAATCGGCGAGCGGCTGTACAGCGAAAGTCTGGATTTTATCCGAGAGCTTGTTGCCAATGCGTATGATGCCGATGCGACATGGGTGAAAATTTCGCTGGTTGATGACGGCGTTATCGTCGAAGATGACGGTGGTGGCATGGATCGGGAGGGACTGCGTCAGTATTTCACCATCGGTTCTTCATACAAACGGACGCATCAGATTTCACCTCGTTTCAAGCGTACCCGCATCGGTGAGTTCGGCATCGGAAAGTTTTCCGTTCTTTCACTGTGCGATCGATTCGAATTATTTACCCGGAAAAATGGGTACGCCGCAACGGTTATTTTCGATCGGCAGGATTTTGAACGGCAGGAAAGTTGGCAGGTGCCGATTATCGAACATAAAACTGATCATAAACGCAGCGGCACCAGAATTACCTTAAGCGGATTCAAACGTCCGATCCCCACCGAGACGCTCGAGCGAAAATTGCGTGAGCAGTTCCCTTTAACCGATAAAAACTTTACCATATATATTGATGGGATTGCCGTCACGCCAAAATACATTCCGGGTACGCGCTTCCGCATCCGCGAGAAGACCGAGTTTGGTTCGGTGAACGGTGAAATTATCATTTCCAGTCTCCTCTTGCCGGCAGAACAAGTTGGTGTCGGTATCCGTGTGAAAAAGATGCTGATACGTCGTGAGTTATTCGGTTTGGATGAAGCGCGCGACGTGGGCAAGCGCCGCATCACCGGCGAGGTGTACGCGGATTTTCTGCCGCTCACCGCATCGCGCGACAATGTCATTACCGACCGTCCGGAATATCAGGCATTTCTTGCCGTTATTCAAAAGAAGATTAAACAGGTTTCCCGACGTCTACGCAAGGCGCGCAATAGACGTCTCGATGTAAAAACCAATCAGTCACTTTCAGATGCGATGTTAAACATCAAGCGCGCGATTCGCAAAAACAGTGATTTGTTTTTATCGCATGACCTGCCGCTTTTTTCAAAAGAAACCGAAAAAGCCGAGACGATTATCGAGAAGTTGAACGAAGGGATGACGATGCAGAAAATTGGCTCAAAAACTCCCCCGCATCCGAAGAGCGCGAAGCTGCCGGGCGAGATTTCCCGTAAGATGAAAAAAGAAACCCGCGAGCGCGTCAAGACCGTACTGAAAGATAAAAATCGATTGGTGAAAAAACTCAAGATCGGCGGCACGAGTATCGTGTGCAGTCTGGCGCATTTAGGAGATGATGAAGTGGAGAGTTTTACCGAAGGCGGCGTGATTTTTATCAACCGTGACCATCCGCTATTTGTTAAGACGGCAGCGCATGAGGAATTGTCACGGTTTTATTTATTGCGTCTGATCACGCAGGAAGTTTCCCTCATGACTCATCCGAACAATCCGAGGAGCGCGTTTGACATTCAGAGCAGACTCCTGCGCGATGCGGTGGGGTAGGCGGCGCCATTTTGTCAATGATTCAGAAGCAGCTTGACATACTTCATGTTTTTCGAGATGCTAAACTCATACTCGTATGGATACCCTACCATCACTGTCATCCGCTCCGTCTGCTTCAGCATCTTCTTCGCCTCCCCTGAACGGGAAGAAACCGGTGCGCCTTCAACAATTTATATTACCGGCAATGCTTTTTCTGGTCGCCATATCCATTCTGGTTTTTGCCAAATCGGAAAAAATTCAAAAACTATGGCAACAAACGACAGAACATACCGATATACAGACAGAGGATTCCGGCGAATATACCCGTCTTTCCCTGCCCGAGCGCGAACCGCCTTTTTTTACGCTTACTTCGACGACGGCAAGTACATTTGGCATACTTCCGACTGAAACATTTACCTTAACCGCTCATGAAGCAATTACTGAAAATTTTATCAGAGAATTTATTAAAGCAAGTGTTCCGGTCACCATTACAGGTCGGGACGACAATAAATTCGTGATTAGTCCGGTCACGCCGCTGGGAACAGATCAGGTATTTCAGGTGCGGCTTGCTGTTCAAAACCAACAGTATAAACAGCATATGTTTGATCGTGATTATAGTTGGTCGTTTCAGACGCAAGGAAAATTCCGTGTGACGAGCCACATTCCGGGAGATAAGAAAACGCAGGTGCCGTTAAATACGGGTATAGAATTGACTTTTAGCCAGGATGACTATAAAGACCCTGCTCCGTATATTAGTATTAGTCCCTCGATTCAGTATCGATTAGAACAACATGCAGAGACGCTTGCGATCGTGCCTCTTACACCGCTTCGCGCGGAGACAATTTATACCGTGACCATCAAGAAAGGCCTTAATCTTCAATCGCGGGACGACCCCATTCTAGAAGATGTGACATTTTCATTTCAAACAGAAGGAAAAACGAGTCCACAAGCGTATAAAGCGTATATATCTGTTGATGAAGATTTTGTGGAGCGTACTCCGGCAGAACAACCGTCGTTTAAAGTGTTTTCTGCGAACGCTCAAAATGTCACGGTGAAAACATCCGTGTATCGCTTTGCGGACAGCGATAGTTTTCTCAAATCCCGTGAAGAAATTGATCATGCACGGGCGAGCTGGTACGAATATTTCCCGCAGCAGCATGAGGTGGATATATCATCTCTCAAACTGATGACCAGTGTGGATGTGCGTATTGAAAAGCAAGAAGAGCTGGAGTATCTGACGCTTCCGACGACCCTTCCTCCCGGGTATTATTACGTGCGCTTTGAGTATGGAGAGAATAAAGAATATAACCAGACTTGGATGCAGGTGACGGACCTATCCGGATTTGTTTCTGTCGGGACGAAAAAGACGACGGTGTGGGCAAATACCCTTTCAGATGGGATGCCGTCAGGCGGAGCGATCGTATCGGTGTATGGCAGCCAAGAAACATCGACACTTACTGATCGGGGATTCGGGATTATCAATACGCCGGAGCGTTTATTACGTCCTCCCGGCGGCTACATAAGGGTGCGTAAGGACGACAAAGAAGTGATTCTTCCTGTTTTGACCCGGAGTGATTATGCAAAGCAGTCGAACGAAGATTACTGGTCGTACCTGTATCATGAACGCAGGTTTTACAAACCCACAGACACGATGACGTTTTGGGGAGTAGTGAAACATCGTGACAGCGGAATCGTACCTCAATCGGTTGCGATAGAACTTATTACAGGAGGCTATTCATATTCGCCCTATGACAATTACTCATCAGGCGCGGAGGATGTAACCGTATTGCAGCGTGTTACCGTAACTCCTGACAGCGACGGTACGTACTCGGGCGCTCTTTCATTCACCGATATTCTGCCTTCATACTACACGCTTCGGGTTGTAGCCGATGGTAGGACTATTGATACCAGTTACATCACAATCCTTAATTATATAAAGCCGGACATGAAAATTGACGTATCAAGCAACAAGCACGCAATTTTTTCTGATCAAACGGTCGATTTTACTGCACACATATCATTTTTCGATGGGACGCCGGCGAGCGCGATGAATTTACTATTTAGAAATTCATGGTATGACGATGCGGGGTATGAGACGAATGCTGATCGCAGCGGCCGCGCAACGTATACCTATACACCGCAAGGAGATAGCACGGATTACGGGAATAGAAATGAATGCGTCGTCGTATCGCCTAAAACCGCATCAGAGCAGACGGTTGAAGGAGACGCGTGCGTACGCGTGTTTTACCGGAAACTATTAGTATCCTCTTTATCCAAGTCTGACGGCTCTCGCGGCCATCTTCGTTTGCAGCTTAATCACGTTGATTTAGACAAATACAACAAGAATCCGGAAAGCGGGTATCAGGGAGCACCGGCCGCAGGTCAATCCGCGGAAATGAAAATTATCAAAAAATGGTGGGTGCGTCGGGAAACCGGCACGTACTATGATTTTATCGAGAAAGTAACGCGGCCAACGTATACGTACGACCAAAAACAGGAAACGGTGGCTTCTGAAGTACTCCATTCAAATGAACGTGGTGAACTCGCCTACGATTTTGATATGGAAAAAGAACGGTCGTACGAAGCGATTGTTACGGTCAAGGATCGCGATGGTAAGACGATTGAGACAAAAGAGTATTTCTACTATTACCAGAATGATTTCTATCAGACCAGTGAAACTGCAGACTATCCCCAACTGACGCTGAAAAAAGACAACAACCTGTTTTCTCTCGGCCAAACTGTTCAGCTCTCTATTAAAAGCGGCAGTGCTTCATACCCTGATACAGAACAAAACAGATTTCTTTTTACTGTTTCAGCTCGGGGGAAACAAGAGGCATATCAGCAGGATACGCCGGAGCTTTCTTTTCCATTTGAATATAAACACGTGCCGAACGCCGCCGTTTCAGCAATTATTTTTACCGGCAGAGCGTATAAAATCGTCAGCAGTTTCTGCGGGCAGCATTGGTCTTGCGGGGATTCGTATTGGTATTACCAGTATTATGGTTTGCCCGAGACGAGCCTTGTTTATGACAAAGACCAGAGCAAGCTTGAGCTTACCTATTCATACGACAAGTCGGTATACGGTCCGGCGGACGATGCAGAGATCACGATAACCGTTACCGATAAAAACGGCACTCCTGTTTCCGGAGCAAATGTCAATATTGCCCTCGTTGATCAGGCGCTCGCCGCAATCGGCGGAGCGATTGAGCCGAGCACGCTGTCTTCCTTGTATCAATCGGTCAATTCAGGCATTTTCTATACCTATAATTCTCATCGGCCGGTGTTGCCTGATGAGCCGCAGGCTGAAAAAGGCGGCGGTGGCGGTGGCGATGAACGTGAGCTGTTCAAAGACACGGCGCTGTTTGACAGCGCCCGGACCAACAGCGAAGGGAAGGCAGTATTTCGATTTACGCTTCCGGACAATATCACCACGTGGAATGTATACGCGCAGGGAGTGACGCCGGATTTGGATGCAGGACATAGTATCGGTGCACTCGTTACCACAAAAGACTTTTTCGTATATCCGTCATTTATCAGTACGTACCTGACTGAAGATACTCCTTCCCTGACCGCGTCATCCTTTGGCTCCGGTTTGACGCCATCAGACACCGTGAGCTTTGAGACTGCATTTTTACAGGATACTACCGAATTTTCAAAAACCTCAAAAGACGGCAAAGCCTTTGATACCTATGAATTCCCCTTTCCGCATCTGGAACTGGGTATTTTTAAAGCTTCGCTTGAGGGAAGATTCGCAGAGAAGCGGGACAAGGTGACGTTGCCGTTTGAGGTCATTTCGAGCAGATTTTCTCTGACGCAGGAATTGAGCAAATTACTCTCTGCGGGTGAGGTATTGAACGCTCCGGATGCTTCAGGAATATTATCCAATAAACCGTACCGTATCGTCGTATCCGATCAGGGAAAAGGTACCTATTTTAATCGCCTCGCGCGTTATTGTTATCTGCAAAGTAACCGCATTGAAAAAATGCTGGCGAAAAAATCAGCAGGTGAAATATTGGTTGGGGAGTTTGCTATAGATACTTGTACTATTGACGACAGTGTTCTGACGCCGTTTCAAGGCGCTGATGGCGGATTGAGTCTGGTTCAGTGGGGAGGAAGTAATCTTGAGACAACGGTGTGGGCGCTTTCCGTTGACGCTTCTCCATTTGACAAAGAAAAGCTTGCTTCGTATCTGGAGCCGCAATTTAACCGGGCCGATGGCGGTACGATGCAGAAAATTCTTTCCGCTTGGGGAATGACCAGTATCGGTAAGCCAAACCTTACGTATTTAAAACAAGCAGCTCAAACCGCTACGACGTTTGAAGAAAAAATCCTGGTCGGCATTGCGCTTGCCCAAAACGGTGAGGCCGAAACTGCACGGGAACTGTATTATGACATTCTCGCCGATTATGGATGGCAAAAAGAGCCGTATATACGTATTGAATCAAATACCGGTGCCGGAAAATCGCTTGATAAAACAGTAAAGGATTCAAGCCTCGCATTATTATTAGGCGCGCTTGTTGAGCCGACTTACAACCGCGGTTTGTATACGTACATCCGCGATTACGAATATGAAACAGAGGACATTGTTCTCGATCTTGCGCAGATTGCGTTTGTCAAAGACCAGCTTTTCCAAGCGCCTAAGGATTTTACGTCGGTTCGGTTTACATCGCCTGTTCGGAATTTATCTCATGAGATGAGAACCGGAGGCGTCTGGTCGATTACAGTATTGCCCGTTGAACAGCAAAGTTACCGATTGACCGTCGAAAAAGGAAAAACAGACACTACCGTTTATTACGACGTGGGGAGAGAGGGTCTTGCGATGGTGGCAATGGATGACCGTTTGAAGGTGAACCGTTCGTATACCAATATGACGGGGCAGGAAGGATTTCATCCGGGCGATATTGTCCGGGTGGAGGTTGATTTTGATTTTTCCCCTGCCGATAGTCCGCGAGGCGCCTACGAGGTAACCGATATCCTGCCATCGGGTTTTGTCTATTTACCCAATCCATCAATGTACGGCTATAAGGCTGAAGACTGGGCGTATGAGCGTGAAAAGAACGTTATCGTCTATCGGGCGTATAATCAACCCGATTGGTTGCGTTACAACGACACAAAGCTGGTATACTATGCGCGGGTAGCAGGCGCCGGCACGTATATAGCCGAGCCCGCGCTATTCCAACTCGAAGAACATCCTTCTATTATGACGGCAACAGATACGGATAAGGTAACTATTACTGCCGCAGAGAGCCAATGATAAAAACACCAGCCATCATTCTTTTACTGACACTTTCTTTATTTACTGCAATCGTCGGCGTATTGGCGTACCGGCATGTTAAGAACGGTGAAATTGCCGGAATAAAAACAGAAGAGAAACAAGAAATCATAAATGGCATCGTCGTGCCGCATCATATGCTCGCAAAAGAATTAATCGATGATGCCTATCAGAATATCAATGCATCGGGTGTAACGCGCGTTGTTGTTTTTTCCCCGAACCACTTTTATCACGCTTTACCGGCAGTAGTGATGTCTGCTGAAATAACCGGCGTTGACGTTGACCAAACCATGGTTGATCAACTGAAAAACCAATTTCCCGACGTGCTCCTTGATCAGAAAATGGTAGAGCAGGAACATGGCGTGATGATACAGATACCGTATATTAAACAATATTTTCCGCAGGCTTCAGTCGTCCCGATCATTATTTCATCTGCAATGACGCAGGAAAAAATAGAGGCGTTAACCCGTACGCTGGGAGACATCGTTAATCCGGATGACACGTTGTTTGTATTAAGTACGGATTTTTCACACAATACGACTACGGCAGAAGGAATGACAAAAAACGAAGAAACTGTTGCAGCTATGAGTTCATTTCATTATGCGGCGCTGTATCATTTTCATGATGACCACATTGATGCGCCGAATGCAGCGGTTGTATGGTTATCTGTTCTTGACTCGTTCGGCGCGCGCAACTGGAACCAGTGGCAGAGTTCTCAC
>DATEBW010000052.1:0-5715 GCA_035287165.1 Patescibacteria group bacterium
ATATGGCCGGAAGAGACCGGAATGAACAAACACTCCTGTTTAATCTGATGCATCTTGCAAAGACAGAAGGGATGGACCTTCAGTCTCCCGGTTTGACGTATTTGATACAGAAGGTGACACTCATTTCCGACGAGTCGTGGCGGCATTTTTTGACATTACATGAAATGAATTAGTATCGCAGTAATCTCTTCACGAAAAATCCGGTTGCTGGAACGATCTATTGCATACGTATGGTACGATCTAACAACTGATAAATAATAAAAATCAGTCATTACTATGAGTCCAGAAAGAGAAAGAGAGCCCTTCGAAGACAGCAGTAGTCAACGTGGCAGTAGTCACGAATACAAACCGCCACAAAGAACACCTAAAGAAATCATGCAAAGCGTCATATTCTCGGTAGAGCATGGTTTTCCTGATGCCACGTTTCAATATTTAGCACAATTACCCGAGGGCTACATAACTGCGGATCAAGGAAATGAGCTTTTACGGAGTTCCTATCTAACCGGTGCGGCATATATGCGTGGGTATGCTGCACGTGATCAAGCATTAGGATTGAGTGGTCAGAATTACTTAGCTATCGCTACAGACTGGCAAGCGGCTGCCGCAGCTCTTATGCCTTCTGAAGAAGGTTCTTCAAAATAAACTCTACATTTCAGATACTTCGCGCACTGTTTTTGCAAAATTGACTGCCACGAATCAATAAGCGACCGATCAATCATTTCCGGCATTTCCTGATCAATGTCGTCAAAGCCGGTGAGTGATTTTATGATGACAAACCGATTAAACGATGGGCCATATTTTTCCCCGACGCGATCCAGAAGTATATTGAGCGGGTGTTCACGGACTATTGCCGCTATATCAATATAGTCCCTTTGTTCACGTATCATAACGGGGTCGAAGTGTTCAGTGACCCATTCGACCAGTGATTTCCCGATATCCGTATCACGCGTGAAAAAGTCAAAATCATAAGACAGACGATGGCCGAGCTGTAAGGACAGCGCCGTTCCGCCGGCAAGATAGAGACGGTGTGTATTCAAACGATGTGCCGAACCGATGAGCTGATGCCAGACACGACGCTGATTATCCGGCAATATGGTCAGATGGAGTTGAGATGTCATATCGAATCAGGGCAGAATCGGGCATCGAACAGTGGTATACCAATTCTGCAAATCTCCGTGCATGCTTAGTCCATTGACCCGGAAGGGGATTCTTTACGGCGTCTTCGATGACGGCGCGCGGGGTATTTTTTTGTAACATACGCCATTCTTTCCACGTGCCGTAATTGAACACACGAGTTATATACGTCTTTTGAGGCGTTTGTTTTCCTGCCATCCATGTCAGTGTCATACAGAATACAGTATATCATGTATAACCCCTCTGCATTTAGTTTTCGATAATTCTTGTATATCTAACGGAGCTTTTAATATCGAGATAGCTTGTTAAATTTTATAAAATATTCTCGCAACTAAATACTTCGAGGGATACCATTACTGATTTTAAAAGCAGAGTGGTATAACACGTTACGCGCTCTGCTCTTCATCCATTGGTGCTGAAGTTTCTTCTTCGATCAGTTCTTCATGGGTGCCGTCTAAGCAATTACACGGCACGAACGGTTCATGATAACGCGGGCAACTTTCCGTTTCACAAATTCCCAGCTCGTTCGAAACGCCTTTGCAGTCTCCGGTACAGACATAATGGGTCATATACATCACCTCCTCGAAAGTACATTCATTATCAGAAATAGCGACGGGCTTGTCAATATGGCGCGCAATAAAAATAGGATGAGGTTAAAACAGACAGCTACGGCGATCTACTTCAAGGTTAAACCTTGAAGTGGGTTGAAGTGACAAGGTTAATGATAAGTGAAGGTGAGCGGGATTTTTTACTCTTCCCTTAATATGCCCGAAATAAAATTCTTCAGCGGCGTATCTTCAGCAAAAACTTCATTAAATCGCTCCCGAAGCTGCCGGCGCGCAAAAACCTGCGTAGTAAGGAAATGTTCATAGACAGCCGTCAAAATTACGGCAGAAGAAAGCGTTGCCGCGGCGGTTGCCTGCCGGCGCCCGGACGGCTCATTTAGAAAGATCGTAATTCCGCTTGCCAAGGTAGAAAATCCCGCTGCCACTGTTGCCAATATGGATAAATAAGCAGCGGTGCTATCGTATACCGAATACTTTCGTGTGTGCTTCTTTATTTCCGGATCGTTAACGTAAAAAATCGTCAGTTCCGGACTATAAAATGCGTACGACGCTAAACCTACTCCAGATTCGGAAGCAAGCACTACATAATTACTTGAGAACGTATCCAAGTCGATTTCTAACGGAAACAACGATGAAGAATCAAGGAAAAACGGCGCGCGGAGTGGATTCGTCGCCGATCCACCCTCGTTGAGGTAATACATCCGGTACAAATGAGATTCGGCGCCACGCCCTCGCCCGACAAAAAACCCCGCCTCATACGGTTCAGCTGCTTTATCTGACCGGACATGCAATATATGCCCCACCCGTAATTTATACAGTTCCTCAAAACCCCGCACAGGCAGCTCTTCGAGTCGGGATTCTTCCCGTAATTTTTGCACATTATCCCTCAATAAAATTTCTTCAGACGTTATGGAGCCAGTCTCATGATGAAACTTTCCGACTTCCGCTTTATTCATAAATCCAACTTATAGTCAAAATGATCCTATAGTATACAGTTTAAGAGCTCGTATAGCAAGGGAAAAGATGAAGAGAAAACAGGAGGACATACCCCTTCGCTTTTAATTTCAGAATAATCATGGTATACCAAAACGGAGTCCGCCAGCTGGCGGGCAGAGTGGTATAGTGCGGCGGTGCCGGATGCTGAACTGAAACTTGTCCTGAATATATCCTCCTTCGCAGAAGACTACGGCACATTTTTGGGTCGTGGATGAATGCGCTTCTGCTTCGGAGGGATTTCGCTCCACATAGCAAATACCACGTCACGTATAGCGGGACGTGGAGCTTCATTTCAGGATTCAGCATGACGATTTAAACATTTAAAACTTACGCAACTTTACTACTTTGAACCCGTTTCAAAAGACTTTATTAATTGTCATCCTGAATACGTTCGCTTCGCTTAGTATCGCGTCAGACGCGATCAAGCGCGGAATGATGGTTTTGAAACAAGTTTTTTATCTGCTTTTCCTTTTTCGAGTTCGCGCTGAAAGGAATCCGCGATGATGCGGAAGTCACGCAGTTCCAGAAGAAGGTCTTTGCGGAAAAACTGGTTCGTTCTGCAGAGGTTATTAAATTCATTCGCCGATAAGCCTTTATTCAACTGCCGCAGTTCGGCGACGCGATCCTCGAGAAGATGTAAATATTCTGACGGAAGCATAGGTGATTTAAGATTTAAGATTTAAGATTTAAGATTTAAGATTTAAGATGATAGCATTTAAATGTGTTATTTATACAGAACTTGCGCACCTTACGTAGATTTAGCTCGTCATGCTGTCCCGCCGTGGCGGGATCAGCATCCCCATCAAATAGTCGAAAGATTCTGAAACAAGCTATAGTACTGAACGATAGCGAACGTATTCAGAATGACAAAGTACTGTGTATGTCCTGATTCATAAATCTGAAATCACAAATCACAAATCATAAATCTTTTTTGAGTCTATCGATTTTTTCACCCCGTGTCATTGTCCGGCTGAACAATGAAAAAAGTTCCTCGATGTGATAAAAATATCTAGAGCAAGTTAAAGACAAAGTGCTTATTTATTGTATAGATTCCCGTCGGAGTTTATCCCGACTTAACGTCGGGACGGGAATGACCAGGTGATATTTTGTTTTGATTTCACTATAGAAAGGTAAATGACTTCATGGTTGAATGGTTGGTTTGTTCATAAGTTAATAGGTTAATCGGTTTATTACCATGTCTCATCTCGCAACCGCATTGTTTCCGTTCTACTCCCGCCGGGGAAACAGAGTCATCTTCCGTAACGGCGATACGCTGAACGCTCTCTCACTTACCATAAGCGAACGCTCCGGCAGTCCGGGTTTTGACGCCGCCGCATTATCGCGCGTAGTGAAAGGAACGCGGCTGTTTACCAAACGGCAGCTGAATGCTTTTTGCAACATTCTGTCGTTATCAAAAGATGAAAAAGATGCCTTGTTCCGCGCAATGGCAAAAGACATTCTCGACAGGTATGCGATCACGCGTGGGACGCTGCATAAAAAAGGAATGTACGCGAAGTTTTTAGAATATTTTATGAAAGAAGGCGCACGGCATATCGGCGGTGAAGAATCCCTGAAGCACTACGTTGCCCGGGAGAATGTTCGCCTGATTCGAAACGTACTTGATCAGTTGCGTCGGTCATTTCGGCAACGGCCGTCCCTGTGGCGCGCGCAGAGTGCATCGGTAATGGGGCTCATCGCATACTGCGGCAAGAAGGGGAGTGGCATGTACGTCTTTCAGCCGGACAGGAAATAGGAGAATTACCATTAATGAGCGAGGAAAGAGCTAAGGTATCATTAGTTCGTCATTCTTAACTCATAAATCATAAATCATAAATCTGAAATTATTTTTGCCCCTTGACAAAGCGACACGATTATCACTACACTGATAGTAAGCTCAACTCATGAGAGATTTTTTTCGTAGATCATACTCCTTCTTTCAAAGAAATACGCGGCGTGGTGAGGTAGCCACGACCGTCACCATCGTCATCCTCGGGATACTTCTCGGCGGCGGGATCCTGGCGAATCAACTAATCGAAACAGGAACGAGGCTCTTTTCACGGGCACAGGTAGCGGGAGTGCCGAATTGTAAAGATATTGACGGTCCGGCAACTATCTTCGTAGGAGAACAGGTAATGTATCAGGCTACCTTCACTAGTCCCACAACGAATTTGGCTGGTGATCTCTTTCTGGACGGCAACATACCTGTCACGACGAAGAATGTGGTGGCGAATTATTCTCCGGGGGCTAATGTAGCTCTTGCAATGTACTGGAAACCCACCGCAAATGACGTCGGCGGTCACACCGTCTACTGCCGGGCCATCAATGGGGTAGTGGCAGAATGTCGTCCGCCCGGGATGCTGGATCCTGCTCCAGGGAATCAGTACGCGTGCGCCGGGCCGGCGATGTTCGGCCAGCCAGCAACAGTGAAAGGTAGACCTATCTACGTAGCACCATCTCGGTCCGTGATTCCGAATTGCTCAATAAACAGCATATCTCCTACAACTATCACAGCCGGCCAGCAAGTAACGATCAACGTTAGGTTTGACAGTCAACAAGGAGAATTGCGCGGGCGCTTGTATGTGGACAATGATGCAGGCCAGATATTTGATAGATTTTACGGATCCGGAACCACAGTAACAACCGCTACCGAAAACATCACATGGACACCGACAGCGGCAAATGTAGGACCCCATACCATCTACTGTCGCGCGTGGTATGACGGCATCGCCGAATGCAGGCCGAGTAATTTGGTTGATAAAAATCCGCGATTCCCCTGCGCCGGACCCAATGCATCGCAGACGTTTACTGTCGTCGCTGCTCCTACCCCGACGAAGACAGTTGATCAATGTCCGACATACTGTAATCAAACATACCCCGGCTCCACTGCATCTTGTGCTGTGAATGCCGGTCTCTGTCCGGCTACAGGTCCTGGAGGGGGAAGCTTACAAGGATTTCCGAATTATTGCGGGGGGACTGTTTGTTGTTGCACCGCGCCTGGACCAGCAACGGCAACTCCACC
>DATEBW010000053.1:0-3401 GCA_035287165.1 Patescibacteria group bacterium
AGATGACGGGTAGCCTTTGGGTGACTAGTTCAGTGGCACCATGCCCGCATTGCTACGCAAAGTGTTGCAGGTTGGGGAACGTTTCCTGCTTGTCC
The DNA here is from genome assembly GCA_035287165.1 of Patescibacteria group bacterium. Lineage (GTDB taxonomy): Bacteria > Patescibacteriota > Microgenomatia > 2-01-FULL-40-14 > DATEBW01. Next base: position 96 of record DATEBW010000053.1, read on the forward strand.
GACGAATCCACCAGCTGGCGGAGAAGGCGGAACCGTTCCCACCGTAGCAGCAAGGGCTGCTAGTTCATCGGCAGAACGCTTTCCTGACCCGCCTACCAAAGCGCGCGCTTAGTTCATTGGTAGAACGCTTTCCTGATAAGAAAGAGGTGCATGGTTCGATTCCATGAGCGCGCACAAACGCGCGGCGGGCAGGTAAGAAAGAGGTCTATATGAGACTCCTTATCTCTCTATTTATTCTGTTGGTTGTCGCGGTTTTATCCACGAGCTTCGCTCCGTACGCAGAGGCGGCGGACGATCCGCTCACGATACATTTCTTCTATTCGGAAACTTGTCCGCACTGCCGGAAAGAACAGGTATTTCTCGACGAGATAGAGAAAAAATATCCGGACATCGTGGTAATGCGCTACCCGATACACGATACATCTCACCACGACTTGCTTTCTTCACTTATCAGCAAACATCATGCCGAACGGTACCTCGGCGTCGTGCCGCTCACGTTTATCGGGGATGATTTTTTCGTCGGTTTTGACTCGCCTGAAGGTATCGGCAGAAAGATCGAACAATCAATCGAAAAACAGCTCGATCCCGAAAACCGGCATGACAACGTGCCGAATTCTCCGGACGGGACAACAGGGGATACCGTTTCGGTCCCGATCCTGGGCATGGTAAATCCGCGCGACTATTCGCTTCCTTTGATTGCGGTTGTTCTTGGTTTTCTCGACGGGTTCAACGTCTGCTCATTGGGCGCACTGGTGCTGATTCTCGGACTTGCCCTTGCCATGCATTCACGCAAGAAAACCCTGCTCTTCGGCGGACTGTTTATCGCCGCCACAGCGCTGGTATACGGCTTGTTGATTTTGTTATGGTATCAGTTATTTTCAGCGCTGGGTTCATATATAGAGGAGATGCAATTAGTCATCGGCACGATGGCATTAGGCGCCGGCGCGTATTTTTTTTGCGAATTCTACCGGATGCGAAAAGAAGGTCCGTCCTGTTCATTTGCCGGAAGCCGGATGATTGCAGTATTTTCCAAAAAAGTGAATGCCGCCTTTGGCGGCGGCGGCAAACTGGTTGCCGTTATGGTAACCGTGACGGTATTCGCCGCCGTTGTTACTCTTGTAGAATTTCCGTGCTCTGCCGCCATTCCGGTGGTGTTCGCGGGCATACTTGCTGATGCAGAACTTCCCGCGATGGTGTATCTGCTGCATATCGCCCTCTTTGTCCTTTTTTATATGCTTGATGAAATCATCGTTTTTCTTATTGTTGTTTTTACCATGAAAGTGTGGCTTGCTTCACCGAAATTCGTGACGTGGTCGACGGTTATCGAAGGATTGCTGCTTACCGGATTGGGATTATACTATCTTCTCGCATAAACTTTTTTGAGCGCTATTGCTATTGGTGAATGCACTCTGCATAATAGAAATATGCACAGTCAATCATCACAGCAGTGGGGTCAGGATGAAATGCAACGCCGGCACTCATTCGCGCGTCGCGGTCATCGTTTCATAAACAGCGAAACGCATTTATCCATGAATAACAATTTTTGCAATACTGATTCTCCATGATTTTTGATACTGCGGCTTCCCTGGCAGTTCTCGGATCAGCAATGAGTGTCAATACGCTCGCTGCTTATACGGGAATCAACGATTATTTTGCCCGGAATGCATGTGAACCACGAATCGATCATTCGCGCATTATACAAGTAGACGTTGATGATCGTTTGCCCTACTACATCTCAAATCCTAACCCCGTCTTTAATAAGGAAGGAGAACAATGGGTGTTAATCAAAGAAGATGCACCTATTCCGGCGTGGAAAGTCGCCTTGCGGGATTGGTATGCGACCCGGGGGAATCCTCCAAAGGGTATTGCTGAAATGGAGCGGATAGGGAAAGCGATCCCTATGAAAGGCGCCACCAGACTGGCGAACCCTGATATCGGGCAGGACGTATGGATCGGTTCAGGCTGGTGCGATCCGGAAACCGGGAACGTTATCGAACGGGGAGGGGATCTTCCCGAGGAGACGCAACAAAACGTCTGCCTTGATCCGCTCGTGCAGGATGTTTTATATGTGGTCAACAAGCGCTGCAATATTGACGGGAATTGTGCCACTCTCGAAGAATACAATGATCCGGCTAACTATGATCCTGTCTCGTGTGATTGCGTGCCGGGACATCCCGAAATTTGTCTCAATGGCAATAACTGGCTCATTTGTCGTGCATGGGGTGAAGAGCGTCTACTTGAGCCTGAACATACCTACAAAAACACCAACTGGTATTGGTGGAGTTTTAATATATATTATCGCGCGTCAAAATTACCCGCTGATCCGACCTATGAAGATTTACCTTGTTGGATACGTCTCTTAGCTGAACAATGCCCGGGAAGCGGCGATGTGATGGGGGAGTCCCGGCTTGAGGCGTTGCATAGCGCACAGTGTGTACCACCCGTGCTTGGCCATACGTTCCCGGACGCGCCGCGTCCCGGGTTGATTCTAAAACGGGACATTATTCAATTAAATGTCAGTTTGCCTATGGAAATGCAACTTGATGAGCTCTATTTAGCGCGTGAACAACTTGATTATGTAGACCAGTTTCCCATTATTGGCACTGCTTTTAACGGCCATTTTTATGTAAGAATCCGTCCGGGCAGTGTGAGAAATACAAAGGCATCCTATTCTCTGATTCTGGATCCGCGCATTGTTGGCAGCGATGGTCCTTTTTGGCAGTATGTTCCTGTTTCGGCAGTCTATAAACCTGAAGCCCGTTCATTGCAACTCGGTTCGTTTATACCCGGATTACCGACATTTTCCTATGAATGGTGGACCCCCTCCTGCAAACCTGCTCTTTATTTATACCCTGAAGAAGAAACAGAACTTACCGTGAAAGTGGAACCGAAGGGATATATTACCCAAAGTATTCCTGACCATGAAGAGGAAGGGTGGAATGTTGTCGCATATCCTGACGGGAGGATACAACCGATCAACCGATCAACCGATCAACAGAACAACAGAACAAGTGATCAACTAGCAAACAGCGAACAGCGAACAGCGAATTACGATTATCTCTACTACGAAGCATCCCTTACGAACGTTACCATCCCCAAAGACCATGGCTGGATTAAATCTGCCGATGCATTACCCGTCTTCTTTGCTGATATCCTTCCCCATTTAGGATTAAACAAAACAGAAACCAGAGACTTCATGGACTACTGGATTCCTAAGCTGACCGGTGAAGGAGAACAATGGTATATTACCCTCATTGACCGGAAAGAACTTGACCGGGTAGAGAAGATTTCATTTTCCAAACAACC
>DATEBW010000054.1:0-2162 GCA_035287165.1 Patescibacteria group bacterium
TCTCTTCGTAAGCCTTGTGCTTCTCCTGGTATCGTTTATACTGTTGTAGATATGAACGAACGATTTGAGACTATTTCAGTCGTGGGATCCACGAATCACCGCTGGGGGCAAACATTTGTCCACGAACCGTATTTCATCGTCATAGAGATTGAAACCGGGGAACGCGCATTTGAGACCGGGCACGCGATCATGGAACAGCTTACCGAGCGGCTCTCATCAACTGATGACGTATCATTGCAAACGCTAAAAAATATCATCCAGTCACTTGAAACGCCGCCGTCTGCGGCGCTTGCCATCGTCGCGCCACAGGAAGATGTGCTCTATGTCGCCAGCCGGGGCGGTGCGCGCGTCTTTATCCGGCGGGGAGAACGGTGGGGTACGATACTGAATGACGACGGATATGCGTCCGGACCGCTCGAGCAGGCTGATCTTATCTGCCTTTGTACGCCCTCGTTTCTCGCCAATATCCCGGCGGAAAAAATACGGGAAACCGTCATGGAAAGTCCGCATGGCGAGCTGGAAGACAACCTCGCTACGTTGCTCCATGACCATGATGATACCGCAGGCGCGGCGTGTTTGATCATTACTCAAAAAAACCAAGAACAGTCATTCAGCGCGACGGACGAAACCGAACCGGCGCAAGAAGAATCACCTGCGCCGGAGCACGGGAGCAATACGTTCAGGAGTAAAGTAGTCGCTCACCTGCCGAAACCGAATAAAAAGCAACGGATCACGCTTACCATCGGCATGGTGCTGCTGTTTCTTCTCATCGGCAGCCTGGTGTTTGGCTCATCCCATCGCAACAGCGCCAAACGGAAAGAAACGGTTGCAGTTCTCCGTGAAGAGGTAACCGCAAAATTATCAGAAGGCACGGGGTTAATCAACCATGACCGCGAACAAGCCCAACAGGTGCTCGGTGAAGCAGTCAGCAGGCTCGAACAAACATTGCCGACATTTCCGACCACGTCTCCTGAATATGAAGAACTTGCGAATCTTCTCAATACAACGCAGAAAGAACTTCTCGCCGCACAGCGTATTTGGATAATCGAAGAGGCGCCGCTGTTTTCTGACCTGACGTGGATTGAACAATCCGCAACCGGTTCGTCTTTTTCCCTGTTTGAAACGACGCTCGCGATTCTCGATACCATAAATCGGCGCGTCTATACGATAGATCTAGCCCAAAAGCAGACAGACGTTGTCATGTCAGGCGACGGATTAAACGGCGTCCGCACTCTCGCCGCATACGGGAAAGACGTATTTATCGCCCGTACCGAAGGAGAACGGGGAATCGTCAGTCAGGACGGCACCGTAGTCGCCGGTGCGGATAATACGTGGACGGATATTGTCACCATGAATGCCTTTGCCGGGAATCTGTATCTCCTTGACCGCGCCGGCGTGATCTGGAAATATGCGCGCGGCGAAGAAGGATATGGCAGCGCAACCAACTATCTTGCCGATGACGTTTCGGTAGACTTATCGGATAGTCGCGATATGGCGATCGATGGCCACATTTGGATACTCGGCGATAATGATATTTTCCGCTTTGCAGCCGGCGCGCCGGAAGCGTATTTTCTCAAAGGCGATGTGCTGACCAGCGCGCGCGCATTTTATACGGACGGTGAGACAGAGCTTATCTATGTGCTGGAAGATACCCGCATCGTCGTCTTTGATAAAACCGGCGATTACCATTCCCAATACCGCTGGCCCGGCTTTTCCGACGCAACCGATATTATCGTTTCGGCAGCGGAAAATAAAATTCTGGTGCTTTCAGGAAGCAAGATTTATGGGATAGATATACGGAATTGATATGAATGAATTTAATTTGTTGTTTTACTCTTCTTAACATCTTCATGTATAACAACCTCAAGAGGTAATTCTGCTTCAGTTGTAAATTTTTTACTATTCATTTCTTTTACTGCAATTTGAAATAGATAATTTCCAGATTTAGTTATTTTCAATCCTGTTATTTTGATCCTTGACCGCATTCTTGCTTTGTCTATAGGTATCACCATTTTCTTTGAAAGTTGATTGACAATTTCATTCTCTGGACTAATTATCGAAATATTTATATCTAATTCCTCCTCTTTAGTTAAGTTATCTTTCACCCATAGGCTTACTAACTCATACGTTATTGGTACATCAACAGGAATCGTGATATCTTT
>DATEBW010000055.1:0-4043 GCA_035287165.1 Patescibacteria group bacterium
ACCCGTTTAATATCATCCCAGACGGCAGGCGACGGTTTATATGCTATCCTGCATGAATTGCACGAACGCCGGATGATGCGCTGCGCAGCGCACGCGTGCAGAACGGACGAGACTAAAAATGGTTCTGCTTTCATATCTAGAAGCCGGGGGATCGCGGTCGCGGCGTCATTCGTATGCAGGGTCGAAAATACGAGATGGCCTGTAAGAGCAGCCTGTATAGCTAAACTTGCCGTTTCGGCGTCGCGGATTTCTCCCACCAGTATGACATTCGGGTCCTGGCGGAGAAATGCACGCATGCCGTTTGCAAAAGTAAATCCGGCCGCAGGATTGATATTGACCTGGTTGATGCCGGGAATCTGGTATTCGACCGGATCTTCCAGGGTCATAATATTGATGTTCATCTTATTGATCCGGGACAAGACCGAATAGAGCGTTGTGGTCTTTCCTGAACCGGTCGGCCCGGTAACGAGGATAATGCCGTAGGGCTTTGTCATGACTTCTTCGAAATTTTTCAGCGCAAGGCCTGCAAGCCCCAGATCGGGCAAATCCGGAATGCCGCCGGTTTTTTTCAGGAGACGCATGACGATCTTTTCACCGTGAATGGTCGGCAGCGTCGATACACGCAAATCTGTCTCCTCATCGCCCATTTTAAACGTAAACCGGCCGTCCTGCGGTATGCGGCGCTCGTCAATCTTCATATCCGAAAGGATTTTAGTTCTCGATATGACCGCGTCATGAACGGATTTAGGGAGCACGAGTTTTTCATAGAGGATGCCGTCGATACGGTAGCGGATGCGTGTCCGCTTTTCCTGCGGCTCTATGTGGATATCCGATGCGCGGTTTTTCACGCCGAACTCAAGTATCGTGCTGACGATGCGGGCTATGGGCGGTTCACGGATGATGTCGCCGATCCGGTCTGCGTCGACGATTTTTCCCCGCGATACGTTTGTTTCTTTAACCGCTTCGCTGACTTCAGTGGCTAAGCTCTTGGCGTATTCCTGGTCAATCTTTTCATGGATCACGTCAGCATCGCATAAATATGGTTTGATCGTTTTACCCGTCTTTTTCTCGAGAAATTGGCGCGTCTGGAAATCAAGCGGGTCGCGCATTGCCACATGGATCGTATCGTTTGACAGGTCATACTCTATGGGCAATACGTCATAGTGCCTCGAGACCTGCTCGGGGATCAGTTTCAGAAGTTCCTGGGAAATAGCCCGTTCGCGCAGATCGACATAGGGAATGCCGATCATGACGGCGCGCGCCTGTAAAAGGTCCTCGCGGGAAACCAGTTTCCTTTCCAGAAGTACTTTTTCCAGTGATTGTTCGCTGGAGACCTGCTCGACCTTCAACTGCTCTGCCGCAGTCGGATCGAGTTTTTTCTGGTCAGTGAGGACGTCAAGTATTGTTTTCCGGGCAGGAGACATAATTAAAATTCCACATTACAAATCTCAAGTCACAAACAATATATACCCCTTCAAAGGTATACAATAGTTATTGCAAAATCAAAGCAGAGTGGTATACAACATTCAAATTCTAAAAAATGAAACAGGTTGAGATTTTGAATTTCGATATTCGGATTTGTTTGATATTTGGAATTTGTGATTTGGAATTTAACGTAATAATATGATAGGCTACTTTCGCATACTATGTCAACCAATATCTCAATACTGATTACCGGCGGAGATGTATCTGCGCGGATTGCCGCAGTAGAGAAATTGATCAGCGGGAAAAATATAGCAGCTTATGACATCGTGCGGTTTGCGCCGAAGGAGGAGAGTGAGTCATTTAAAATCGGCGATGTTCGCGAACTTCAACAGCTGCTGTCCGGAGAACCCGTTGGTTCAGAAGTTCGCCTCGGTGTCATTATAGAACTCGGGCGCGCGACGATCGAAGCGCAGCACGCGCTCTTAAAACTTCTCGAAGAACCTCCCGTGCATGCGGCCATCATTGCGACGGTAGACCGTCCGACCAGGCTGCTTTCAACCATCCAGTCGCGTTGCCACATCATCCGGATTTCAGACGACGGGTTTCATCTTTCGCCGGAGGAGACAATAACGTACCAACGTCAACTCGAGACTATTTTCACGGGAGAAACGGGCAATCGTCTGGAACTTGCCGCAACGGTGGCAAAAGACAAAATGACGGCAATCGATTGGCTGAAGGGATCAATAACAATCCTCCGGACATCTATTATCCAATCAGCCATTAAGAATCAACAATCATCAACCAGCCCGCATCGCCAGCGAAGCGTGGCAGGCGCGGTCATCAATCATCAATCTGTCCCGCAGAGCAGGATCACGCTCCGCGTGACAATCGTGAAACTTTCCCGCGCTCTGCGGACGCTTGAAACGAGTAATATCAATCCGCGCCTGCTCGTGGAAAACCTTCTCCTGGACCTATGACGGTGAAGCTCCGCCGACAGAGTCGTCGGCATCTTCTCATTTTATTAAGGCGGAGCGAAACCCGCCGTAGCAGAATCTTTCGCATCCATTACCATGTAAGAGAATGGTGCGTTCTGCGAAGGCGGGTGAGTTGCATCCGGACCCTTTCCGTGCTACAATGAATGTTCATTCTACACTGCCGTTCTTGCTTTATTCGACAATTAAAGATACAAATAATCTCTACTGGACAATGAATTTCCCTATTACCTATTTCACCCCCTGTTTTGCATACAATTTCGTAACTACTCACTATGCCAAAACCAAATGACTATTCGGGTGAAAAAATTGTCGTCCTCGAAGGGCTGGAGCCGGTCAGGCGCCGTCCGGCAATGTATATAGGCTCAACCGACGTCAACGGGCTGCACCATATTGTCACGGAAATCGTGGATAACAGCGTAGACGAGGCGCTCGCGGGATTTGCCAAAAACGTCTGGGTTACTTTACGCGCTGACGGGTCGGTTACCGTCGTAGACGACGGCAGGGGTATACCTATAGACGTTGTTTCGAAATACGGGAAATCGGCGCTTGAAATCGTCATGACCAAGCTGCATGCCGGCGGAAAGTTTGAAGGAACGGCGTATAAAGTCTCCGGCGGCCTGCACGGCGTCGGCGCATCGGTCGTGAATGCGTTATCCGAATGGATGGAGGTAACGGTGTTGCGGGACGGCGTCGCGTATTCACAATCCTACAAGCGCGGTGAACCGACGAGCGCCATCGTCCGGAAAAAAACGGGTGAAATCGAACTCCCCATTCCTCCCCGGCACCGCAGCAAACAGATGGCATCGGGCACGATTTCGCGTTTTTTACCCGATAAGGAAATTTTCAAAGAAACGACGAAAATTGAATTTGACCGGATCAAAAAATCTCTGCGCGAACATGCGTATCTCGTACCCGAGCTCTTTTTCCATTTGTATGAAGAAGGGACTCATAATGAAGCGCATTTTTATTTTGAAGGCGGCATTGTTTCACTCGTCGAGGAATTGAACCGGGGAAAAACGCCGCTTCACACGCCGATATTTATCCAAAAGGAGGCGGCGGATAATGTAGAAGTTCAGGTAGCGATTCAATACAATGACTCGTATTCTGAATTGCTCGAGTCCTATGTCAACGTCATCAGGACGCCGGAAGGCGGCAGCCATGTTTCAGGCTTTAAAAGCGCGCTGACGAGGACAATCAATGATTATATTAAGAAACAGGGAGGCAAAGAAGATGCTATCGTCAGCGGCGATGACACGCGTGAAGGTCTGACGGCGGTTGTATACATAAAGATGCCTTCTAAAGAACTCCAGTTTGAAGGCCAGACTAAAGCAAAACTCGGCAACAGTGAAATCGCGCCGATCGTACAGACAACGGTAAAAGAGGCGATGGATGAATATTTTGAGGAACATCCTTCCGACGCGCGCTCAATCGCTGAAAAGTCGCTCCTGGCAAAAAAGGCGCGCCTCGCGGCAAAAGCGGCAAAAGAAGCCATCATCAGAAAAGGAGCGCTTGAAGGACTTGGACTGCCGGGAAAACTCGCCGATTGTCAGGAAAAGGATCCTGCTCAATCTGAACTCTATCTTGTTGAAGGTAATTCTGCCGGCGGCTCGGCAAAGCAGGGGA
>DATEBW010000056.1:0-16289 GCA_035287165.1 Patescibacteria group bacterium
GAGCCAAAGACGGCGTATAGAAACAGAAATTTCTGCGAAATAAAATTCGTATATTCGTAATGATTCGTAATTCGTAGAGATTACACCTCTTCTCCGCAGAGTAAGCGAGGGTAATGTCGTAAAAGTATCATTGTGCGACTACACGGTTAACGTCCCCCTTTTGCCTCTTTGCGTCTTTTTTCATATCCGCCGAGTATGTGAGCCGGTGTTCTCCGGAAGAGAAGTACGTTCCCGGGAAACCGCTGACATGCAAAACAAATAACAAAACTTTTATCATTTATCATTATTCATCCAGTGTCGCGCTATACGATTGCAGTGCCCGCTAACGAAAGCCCCTCTCTTCTCCGGTCGACGGTGGATCTATTTTAGACTATAAATACAGCCTAAAGTATTATTTTTGAGCCTGGATTTACTTTTATTCGCATCTTTATAATACCCTCCTGTTCAATGCATAGATTAGAACGTAATAATAGACTGAACAATAATTTTCGAGGCTATTTATGCTCATTGGTTATTCCCTTCGTAAGAATGTGGTGCCGGTGCGTTACGAGGAGAGTATTCAAAAGTATGAATAGATTGTTAAATAGATCTATTTGATGATTTATGAGGCCAATGCACTCAAAGCGTGTTTAGCAGTCTATCGGGAGGAAGTGCCAGCGTCTATCCTCTCTCTGCGCTGTATGGATGTCAGTTTAGACTACATTGATAGACTAATCTTTTATTTTTGAAGCTGATAAATAGGAGGTGGAATAGTAAAAGTGCAATTATTTGATGTTACAGTTTTAGCCCGTAGTAAAAGCATAAACATTCATTTTCGAGCCTGCGTGAAATGTTATCCACACATACTATAGGTCTATACTATATCAAACTCTACTCCTCTTCCCTACCTCATATGAGACTCTAATAGTCTATTTCACCGGTATCGGGTTGAGACTATGATCAATAGTAAAACAACGGTGAATACCAGCGAGTACTCGACGATATACTTCCTGAACAGGCGCTTTGCCAAAGCATGCTGCCCTATCCCGATAAGGGTATAATTAAAAGTAACTAACAACAAGCTCGCGAGGATCGGCTTCAACGGCCAGTATGAGATCACCAATGCAGCTTCCGCACCGATAAGTGAAAACACCAGGCTATACATTATAAGGCGGCTGGTCAGCTTTTCCTGCAAATCCACCGACCATAGCGATTGCACGATGAGAGGAAACTGGATGAAAAAAACCGCGATCATATTAACCGGCGCCTGAAAGCGGAATGAAAAAAGTGTATTAAAGAAAAAATATAAGGTAGCTAAGGTAGCAAGTAACCCGACGGCATGCGCGACGCGCAATAGTTGAATCGAGCGGTTCACCGCAACATGGTAAATATTTTCTACCAATAATATAGCGTACATGCCGACGGCATATAACACCGCTACCGGCAGGCGCGTCAGCCATCGTACCGGAAGTAAAAAGTAAAATAATCCCAGAGAAACCGTATACGCAACAGGAAGCAGCAGAAGCATACCGTATTTAATTCCTTTTAATCCTTCACGCAACCCTATAGCGGATAATAATAATGAGAGAGCCCCTAGAAAAAAAATGAGCCAGAAATGTATGCCCGGCGTCGCGAATTGCATCGCAATAAAGCCTGCCGTAGCGCAAGCGGTAATAACGACAAACTCCTTCCGCTTAGTGAGGCGATATCCTGAAAAAAGGCGGCGTATACGGTTCATGTAAGATACGAGCTACTATAACTATATGGTTTTCAACTTTCCACTTTCAACGGTCAGTTACTCTGCCCGATTAGTATAGACTTCCTGTACATCTTCCAGTTCAGCAAGTTGGTCGATACAGGTAGTTAATTTTCCGGCGGTTCCCTCTTCTGTTAAAATCGTCGACTTCGGCCGGTAAATTAACGCGCTTTCACGAACCCGGATATTGTTTTTTTCTAGCGCTTCCTTGACCGCATGCAGCCGTTCTCGTGACGTATAGAATTCAATAGTTCCCTCACTCCCCGATTCCATATCGGTTGCACCCGCCTCGATCGCCACTTGCAGTAACTCCTCTTCACCTTGTCCGCCGGCTTCCGCAACAATCACCCCCTGCTGGTCAAACAGATAGGAAACGCTCCCGGGATTTCCGAGTGACCCGCCGAAGCGGTCAAAAACGTGTTTTATCTGTGCACTCGTGCGCTGTTTGTTGTCTGTTACGGCCTCGATCAACAGGGCGACGCCACCCGGCCCAAACCCTTCATAGACCGCGTGCTCGAGAGCATTGTTCTCGTCCGGTGATCCTGCGCCCCGCTCAACCGCCCGTTTTATATTTTCTTTGGGCATGTTGAAGGATTTAGCTTGTTCTACCGCTATACGAAGTTTAAAATTTGAAGTTTCGTCCGTCACGCCTCCGCTTTCTTTGACGGCGAGTGTTATGGCACGGGAAAGCTTGGTAAAGAGCTGTCCCCGCTTTGCATCGGTCACCTGTTTTTGTCGTTTAATAGTACTCCACTTGCTATGCCCTGACATAATTATCGCGATTCTAATCTACGAATTCCATCCGGATGTTCCGAATAAACAAAGTTAGGATCATTCGGTCCGCCAGCCGGCGGATCGGATCATTCGGATCGCTCTTTATTATACCATCCCGGCAGTTGACAAAGAACGGTGAATATGCGTATACTTTCTCCTGTTATGTCCACGCGCAGCGATGAGGCCATTCGGGCAGCGCTCCATGGCGACTGGCATCGGGCAGTTGAACTGAACAAGGAAATTCTTGCCGAAAAACAGGACGATGTCGACGCCCTGAATCGTTTAGCGTATGCGTACACCAAACAGAGTAATTTCGAAGTGGCGCACGACACCTATCTGGCTGTTTTGAGTATTGATACATATAACCCCATTGCCAAAAAAAATCTCGGCAAAATAAAGCAGCTCGCCTCAAGGCCGAAAAGCACTTATCATTCCCCTTCCAATAATCATCACATCGCCGTTTCACCGTCTTTTTTTCTGGCAGACGCGCAAAAGACTAAATCAGTCCATTTAATTCATGTTGCAGCCGGAGATATTTTACAGTCCTTATGTGTCGGTGAACAGCTTCACGCGATAAAGCGCGGATTTGAATTACAGATCAAAGATACGGCAAGCAGATATATAGGAACTCTTCCTGATGATATCGGCCACACGCTCATGCGCCTGCTCGACCAAAGATCGGCGTGTGAGTTCTACGTAAAAGATATACAGGATAATGAAATAATGGTCTTCATAAAATACTGTTGACTCTACCATCCCCCGATGACAACCTGTGCATCAAACCGCTCCGGTATTTCTTCCCGTACAGCAATCGTGCAGTGAAAAAACTGTTTTATACGCCTGACGGTCACGGTTTCTGATGACGATGCTGTCGTGACAATGACACAGGTGGTCGGTCGATCCCCTGCCCAGTTTGACGATTCCACCACACGAACGCCGATATTTTCGAGCATGCGGGATACTGTTCCTGCCACTCCTTCTGCATCAGTCGCGTTATAAACGGCGATGGAAAGATCTTCATCAACGATCGCTTTATCCCAAAATCTGATTCCGTAAAACCGGGCGAGTTCTTCATGATCAACCTTAACCACTTTGCTGCCATCTGACCGTTGCTCTTCTCTCGTTATGATTGCGGACCCAAGATCGATAAACTCATGGTCAGATGTCAATTCCCGCTGCGCGCGCCAAAGAGCCAGGCGGTCCCACCACTGTAAGGTTTGGGCGAGCGAGTCAATCGGCAAACCGATCGCCGTAGCAACACTCATCAATATAAACGAGCTATCCTTTTGCTCAACTTTCGCGAGCTCTGGAATTGCCCCGATGGGATAGAGGCCGTACCCGCCGGGTACGACCGTGTATACATCGCGCGGCAAGGCTATCGTATACCATTCAGCGGAATCACGCCGAAAAATATCGAGAGTAAGATCTTCGCTGTTAAGAATAAAGAAAGGACCGTCATGCCACCATGCACGATTCTGGTAGGTACTATGGAGCCGATACGACACCGCAACAGCGATTAATAAGACGATGGTGGCTGCCAGGATTTTTGTACTGGCGGAGCGTACGCGGCGAATGGTAGATAAAATACGGTTCATGCACTATTGATCGCGAGCTTATTCATCCGTTTCCGTAGATACGGCACCGGCTATTCAGAGAAGTTGCATTCTTTTTTGAATAAAATCGATATGTTTCTGTTGCTCTTCTTTGTATAAAGATTTGTCGAGTCCGTACCGGGCCATCATGCGCGTTACGTGCCGTGCCCCCAAGTAATGCGGCATAATGACGTAGGTAACTCCTTCACGGTATAATTCGCGGGCTTGGGCGTTCGTATGGCCGATCGTTATGACTATGGCACGCGGGTTAATCTTCTTTAAAGTCCTCGCTAAGAGCACATTTGTTTTATGATCAGGAATGCTTGATACCACTAATTTTACTTTTGAAAGCCCCAGCTCTTCTAAAAATTCAATGTCCTCCGCATCTCCGAATCGGTACGAAATTGCATGGTCAATCAGGCGCTTGATGGATGCCGGATTAAAATCCACGACGAGATACGACCGGTTAAATTTTTTGAATGCCTCGATAAAATCGAGCCCTACCCGGTCAAATCCGAACAGGATCATTTCGTAGTACTCCGCTTCGGTGATTGTATCGTCGCGCTTTACTTTTATCAGCTGCAAGTACCGGAGCAGCCGCTCGACGTGCGGATAGATATCATCAGCGTACATAATGAAGTATGTCGATCCGGCAATGGTGATCAGCCCGACCATGGTAATCAGCGATAATATATCGCGCGGGATATGCCCAGAATTAAATCCGAGCGATGCAAGGATGAGGGAAAATTCGCTGATTTGTGCTACCGTCAATCCGGCCATAAATCCGGTTTTTTTCTTGAATCCGAGAAGATTCATCAAAATAACCATAATCACCGGGTTGCCGATCAGGACAAACAGCGACAATACGATCGCGGGAATGATGAGATCCTGTACTTGATCAAGTACCATTTGCGAACCCAGTAATATGAAAAATAATAAGATAAAAAAGTCACGCAGCGGCCGGAGCCGCGATCCTATTTCATACGCGTACGGCGTCAGGGAAAGTATTACGCCGGCTATCAGCGCGCCAATTTCAACTGATAACCCTATTGTGGAAAACATACTGGCAAGCCCGAGCCCCCACGCCAGGGAGAATAAAAAGAGAAGCTCTGAAGATCGGGCGACATATTTCATCAGCCGGGGAATAACATAACTGCTTATCAAATAAAGCCAAACCAGTACGATAAGCATTTTGGCCAGAAGAAACCCGGCAAGTAGAACAATGTTGACGTTCGCGGCGTTTGCAAATGCGGATACAAAGAGCAGAATAAGCGCCGCAATAATATCCTGTACGATCAAAAATCCGATGGAGATTCTGCCGTACAGTTTGTTCAGATCTCCCCGATCGGACAGTAGTTTTAAAATAATGATCGTGCTGCTGAAGGTAAGGGCAATAGCTATGTAGAGCGCGGCTATTTTTTCTATCCCCAAAAAAAGCGCGATGAAAAAGCCGACCAGCGAGGTCAGTAAGACCTGCCCGACGCCCGTAACGAGCGATACTTTCCCGACCTCCTGTATTACTTTCGGGCTTAAGTGCAGGCCGACGATGAATAATAAAACAGTGATGCCGATTTTTGAAAACAACTCGACGTGTTCGGTGGCATGCAAAATATCCAGCGCGTACGGCCCGACGAGAATTCCGGTAAAAATATAGCCCACTACCAACGGCTGTTTTAACAGGCGCATCACGAAAGAAACAACAGCCGCAAGGACGACAATGAGTGTCATTTCGATAAATAATTCCATGGTTATTCTGCAACCGTCATGCGGTTCAAAGTTTGTTGAAGTTCGGGCGGAAGAGGGCTTTTTATAGTTATCATTTTTCCTGATGACGGCAGTTTAAACGTCAGTTTTGCCGCGTGAAGAAAAATACGCGGACACCAACCATGCGTATCCCGCGCGCGTTTTTTTCCGGCGTAAAACAAATCCCCGACTATCGGATAGCCGAGATATCGTAAGTGTACGCGAATTTGATGGGTCCGTCCAGTTCGCGGACGCACGTCAAGCAACGTGTAGATTCCTTCGGGTGAATGAAAATAGTCCTTTACGCGATAGTGAGTCTGGGATGGCTTACCGTCCGGCCATACACCAAAGCGCTTGCGGTCCCACGGCAATCTTTGTACGGGAACGTCGATCGAGCCTTCGCGCGGAACGACTCGTCCGTGAACCAGCGCGCGGTATTCTTTACGGATGGTACGGTCTTTAAACTGTGTCAGAAGGTTCACGAGGGCCGTCGGATGCTTTGCAACTAAAAGAACTCCCGATGTGTCTTTATCGAGACGATGGACGATCCCCGATCGATCGATAAATAACTGAAGATCCGTATCTTTGATCTTTTGATCTTTTGATCTTTTGATCTTTTGAATATTCTTTTCCGCCCAATCCTGCACCGTAAAACCGCGAACGCTCTCGGCCCGATTGACTACGATGCCGGCAGGCTTGTCTATGACGAAAAGATCATCATCTGAATAAAGAATGGGAATGGTCACGATGATTCTTTTTTCCGTTCGCATTCTATGCAAAAAGTGGCGGTCGGCATGATGCGCATGCGCTCTTCCGGAATCTGCTTGCCGCATATTTCGCAGGTGCCGTACTTGCCCCGCCTGATACGGAATAGTGCGTGCGTTATCGCGCGGAGGCGATTGCGAAGCTCTTTCTGTAATGACTCGACCCGCTGGCGGGTACTTTGCTCATACGCATCCGTATCTGAAGCCGCATTGTCCTTACCATGGTCAGGATCCCGCATCGGATCTTCACTCACGATATTCACGAGCTGCTTTTCAGTTTCGTGTTTCTGGCGGTTCAGAACCGATTCCACGGATTTTAGCAATGATTTGGTAAACGATCTCATAATATCTGTTATTTGAGTTTGATGACCGCACAGAACGGAGGATCAATAAGCAACCATAGGTTGTCGCGATCACCGCAAGGATACTTATCTCAACCAAGCTTTGCTGATAATATACCGTATCGGTAAGAGCAATGTCAATCAACACATAACTGGAGGAAAAAACGGTTACCAGCAGTAAACCGATCTGTCCGGGTAGTCTTGCAAGGCGGGTTCGGCCAATGAATAGTATACCTGAAACAATAATCAATACGCCGCCCGTCCAGAGAAAAAGTGGATGGACGGCGGTAATGAAAAAAAACAGCGCGACCGATAGCAGGTAAAAAACCGCGGCGCTAATCATCATGATATCGAATAACTGCCAGCGGGCGTCTGCTTTTCTGCGTTTCGCAAAATACCAGTAGCTCAAGAGGAAAAAGGCCAGGGCGCTCGCCAGAGACATCCCCGGATAGAGTGCAATTAATATCCACTGGAGCGGCGAGAAGCCAAACGAGGACCAGTGAAGTACGATATACATGATCCGTGCACCAAAAACTGCCGAGCCGGTGCTGATGAATACAAGATCAAATACCGTTTCTTCATCAAATAAGCGCTCTTTGGCCTGCTTCCATACGAGAAAAAGCCCGATAATAAACGATACCACGTATACGATCATGTCATCCGCGTACTCTTTACGAAAAGCTAATTTCTGCTGATATATTCTCCGGTACGCGTATCAACAACAAGATCATCGCCTTCTTTGATAAACATGGGCGCTTTGATTTTAAGCTGATTTTCGAGAATCACTTCTTTATAACTCACGGTTGCCGAGTTTCCGCGCGCGTCAGGAGGCGCTTCTTTTACCCGGTAGGTTACTTTGATCGGCAAGCGCAGAGTAAGCAGCCGGTCTTGGTACGAAAGAATATTCACCGCTAGTCCTTTCTTCAAAAATGGGCTGTTTTCCCCGACGATTTCCCGGGATACTTCGATTTCTTCATCGTCTTCATCCGCAAATACATAGTCAGCGCTGGTACGGTATTTGAATATCGCACGGCGTTCCTCTAACTCCGCCTCCTCCACCCGCTTGCCCGAGATAAAAGTTTTAGTAACGATCGCCGTCGTAAAGAGATTTTTTGCTTTTATTCGCACCGTCGCCGTTCCGCGTCCCATCTTGATATGGTCATATTTGAGCACCTCGTACGGTACGCCGTCTTCCTGAAAATAGGTTCCGCTCCGCAGTTCGGTTACGTTTAACATAGTGGGAAGTATAGCATATGCGCATTTCGTTTTCGCTTCTGCTGAATATATTCTGAAAAGCTCACTGCAAAAAGCGAAAAGCGAATGCCGCTTGACAAATATATTCTTATCCTCGTATACTGAATAAGTTCCTATGGACAGAATCATCAATTTTTCAAAACTCGAGTACCGATACCAGATTTTTCTTCTGCTTCTTTTATTATCTTCGATGAGCGTTCCGTTAACGATTTTCCGAAATTCCGCTCCCCAGCCAGTCAAAGCTCCGGTTCAGGCGCAGGAAATGCAAAACATGCAGGAAACTATCCCCACAACGACGCTGATACCGGTAATGTTTAACGGAGTCACGCCCGGGACGGATGTTACCATCATCATCTATGAGGCTGATTATGAGGTCACCGTACAGACTGATCCGTATGGCGAGCAGACATTGATAGATTTCCCCAACCGACTTTATCCGGACATCTATCAGGTAGAAGTCTATCCGGTTGGCGCACAAATGTATTCATTTCCGCTCACGGTAACAAAGGGAATGGGACAGGAAGAGGTAAAATACCAGTTTGTCAGCCAGATAAATTCCCATCAATTTATACCGGCGGACAGATGATGTGCCTCGTTAACGCTTCTTCGTTTGAGGTCTCCTGATGCGGATAAATCCCGAACACGGCAGAACGCCGACGTTATTTTTCTCCAGGCCGTCCATTAAGAGGTTCATCCCGATTGAATCAGAAGCCATGTGTCCGGTCACGATCATGTTCATATGATGCTTCTGCGCTTCTTTCCGGTGTTCTTCTGAAATGTGCATGCCGATGATGGTCCCGATCCCTGCTTGAGAAAGCCGCTCATACACTTCTTTAGCGCCTTCCGTCCCTCCGGTAAACTCGACCACCCTGACGCGGCCCGCCCGTGAATGAGGTGACCCGAGAAATATCATCGGGCCGGCTTTCTGTCTCTGGGCGATTTTAAATTCTTCAATTTTCATCAGCTCCTCCATCACTTCATCGAGCGTATCAAATTCCCTCTTTTCTAACCGGTTGGCGAGATACGTCCATCCGAGATTATCCGCAGGCGTATGCACGCACAGGAAAGGAAGATTTAACAACCGTGCCGCATCGATAGCCTGATGGTGGTTCAGCGGGGCAAAACGCCGGTAGACTTCGCCGATCCGCTCTTTCATCAAGTTTTCCGCAACATTTATCGGAATTCCGTACGTATGCAATAGGTCGACTTGCAGTTCCATCACTTCGTCAAGCGCAGCCAATGCCCTTCCTTCAGGGTGATGAGCTATAACCAAATCAATTCCTTCTCCCCGCTCGTTGAGCCGGTCTGCCATGACCATTTCGCCAACGTTAATATCGATGCCGACTAATACTTTGTCGACAACGGTTGTCGGATCGCCGAAAAGTATCCGTGAGTCAGAGTACGGGCTTTTCAACGCCTCGGGATCAAAGTATTCCTGGTCGGATTTGGAAAGCCGGTCGTGGTGTTTTTTTGTCCGCTCCAGCGCTTTATCGACTCCTTTTTTACCGCGCGGGTCAGCGCCTATGCCGCTTTTTATAAACTGTTGATAGATTTCTTGAATGGTCATGGTACTATTCGTTCCTAAATTAATTTATATTGTTTAAGATCAACGCCGTCCGTATGAAGCACTGCTTTCGGGTAAAATGTATAAGCGTCCCGAACATCAGGAATATTGAGCTCTTTTCCTAACACTACGGAAATATTGCTCAAATGCATATCAATACTATTCCTTTCATCTGAAGAAAGACTATGATTTTCCAGACGTTTTTGCAAAGTCCAATATACATTTTCTATCCGTTCAGCATAGGGCGTATACTCAAAACCTTGTCTCGGATTTAGTGTATGGAATCGAGTTATTAGTTCTTTTCTCATGGGAAATACTTTTGTAGCCTAATTATAAATATCTTGAAAGATCATAGGTTATTCCACCACTGTTTAGCTTTAAGTCCTCTCGCTTCAATTTCCGCGAGGTTTTCTAGATGATTATCGATTACTAAATTCCAATTGAAGTGTAAATCTATACTTCCTCCTTCTCTTTCAATCATCAATAATTCATATCTGGCATCACTAACTGTACAGTCATCATATTCTTCCCTAGTAAGTTGACGTGCAAGTTGTACTAGTGCATCATAATCTTTTTTGTATTCTTGTCTCACATTGGGAATTGTACTACCTTCGTTTTTATACAAATGTTATACATTGTGATTGGTACCTCTAATAATGTCGTTCGGTCTTAGTGCTATATCCTGATTTGCAAATGAGTCTGGAGATTTTAATTCCGATCCGTGGGTACCATCGTTTTCACTATGACTATGGAAACCGTATGGATTTTTTACAGGATATTTCTTACCTTCATGAATAAAATCGACAGTTACTTGTTTTAAATCCAGTAGAGCTGAATATGATAAACGATAATTACGATTACCTTCAATCCTTTGGTCTAAATTTTCAGATTCGATTTTTTCTTCTGCCTCCCGGCGGGATCTGAGTGCTTGTTCGATTAACGCTTCTTTTTTCGCTTCAGCTTTTACCTTTGTTTCTTCCAAAGCCAGCACATAACCGGTAAAAGCTTCCGTTACCGACCAATGATTACGAATTATTTTTGCTAAAATCTCACGTTCAAGGACCATAAAATTACCTCCAATGAGCAGGGTGTATTGTGCCACGAGAGGAGTCGAACCTCTATCCCGCTAGGGCGGGACAGGTATTTGACCCGCCCTAGTGCCACGGGAGAGATTCGAACTCTCACGGAGCGTTAACCCCACTGGTTTTTGAGACCAGCCTGTCTACCGTTCCAGCACCGTGGCATATTGGCGGGTGCCATTCCGCCACGCGGGCATTATGAAGGAAGGTCTGCCATTCCAGCACCGCGGCAAACTCGTTCATTCTATTCAGGTAAATTCAAATATCTGCTTCTTTAAAATTCTCCGTATCTAGTCCTGCACTTTTTTCTTCCAAATATGTTAGGATTCTTTCAATGCCTTTTATAGTTTCATTTATATCGTCACGGTCATTTAATCTCCACCACGGAGTTTGATCATAAGCCCGACATAGCGATCCCCTACTCGATTCAAGCCGTTCTCTGTACCCAGCATCATCTGGTACATCAGGTTGTCTCTGTTCTGGCGCGATTATCATATGGTAACCTGCTAATTCATTAAATTATATCATAAATCCCATATTTATTGAAACGTACGCGATATGCCCTTAATATCCACTTCCGGGCATCGTTCGGGTGGAAACGGAGATAGCCGTCCTTAACTACTTCGTTGGTGCGACGAGACTGCATATAAGTCAGCTGTATATTCTTCATTGATAGTTCAAGGAAATTAAGAAATAAAGAAATTAAGAAAATGTTTTTTTCTTTCTTCTTAGTTTCGTAATTTCGGAGTTTCGTAATTTCGAATGCACAGGGCAAGTAATTAAGTACCCACTTATTCCCCTCATAAAACCGCTCCGCTATCCCATCTCTGCTCCACAATACCTTCACCTGCGCCACCTCATGCGCAGAAAACAGGTCGCGCTCGTGAGATGGAACACTCAAATGTCCCTCGTCAACAAACATGTTGAAGCACAATTTATCCCTTAATTCTTTCGTCTTTGGTCTTCGTCGAGCGCTAAATATCTCAGCTAAGAGAATAGTGAGAAACCTGGTAGTCCAAATCCACCCACGCGAGGTGACAATCATAAGATCAATATCGTCATCACTTTTTGCATTCCCGACAGCAAGGGCTCCGGTCACCGCGAGTAATTTAATAGTGGGAATAATCTTGAAGAATGAAGCTAACCTTTTTGCTCGTGTTAACTTATGCTGTGAATACTTCTCTCGTTTTTTACGAATTTCAACAATTTTCTCCCGACCTTTCAAGAAATAATAATTGCCTTTTTCATCAATATTTTTATCACGGATTATTTGATTATTACTGATTACTTTATACCTTATACTTGATACTTGATACTTGTCAATTTCTTCTCGAGTCAGAGGAAAATCAAATATGTCTGCGTAACAGAGAGTTTTTACTACCGTGGGCTCTTGAGGATTCATATATACTCCTTTGCCTTTAGTTTAAAATAAACACGGTATACCTGAAGCCCGCCAGCTGGCGGGCTGAGTGGTATGCCACTAATAATACCAGAGGAGAAAAGTTACCCTCCTTAATACTGAAAAAATGCCGACGACACTGTCGGCGGAGCTTCACATTCCGTAATTCTTCAGCACTTCAGTTACTCCTTTTGAGGCGGTTTCGAGAGCGCCGAGAGGGCTGGAACCTTGATATACCGCGTTTACCGCGTTCCGGAAATAGCCGATTGTTTCATCGTTGATACCGTTGTCCCGCGTGCGCGATGCCAGATACCAGCTGCGCATATTCGGCGCCTGCTGGACAATCGGCGCGAGAAATTCGTGCGTACTTAATTCCTGGGCGAGATCGGTGCGGGCATAGGCAGAACCGAATGCCCGCGTTTTGGAAACTTCAGTATATAATTTCGTTACCGTATCTTTTGAAGAAAGAAATTGTAAAAATTCAAATGCGGCTTGGGAATTTCCTGATTTTGAAGACACGCCTTCTGCCCAGTATGATGCCCATGATACCGGCGCCGCGCCGGCCAGCTGCGGCGCCGGCGCGGCGCCGAAATTCAGATCCGGGTTCATTGCTTGCAGAGTAAATACTTGCCATGACGGCGCAAATATCATCGCTACCCTGCCGCTGGCAAATGCCACGATCGAATTATCCTGGTTCATATCCCATACATTGTTCGGGGGCAGGGCAAATAACGTGTAATAGGTCAGAGACTGTTCGGCGGCAGGACCTTTCAGATCGCTGAAATCAGCATTGTTTTGCTGCAAAGTCAATCCCAATATATCGGAAAAATGTTCGATATTATCAGCGGTCCCGATAGCGGCGCCGGACAAAATGATCGCGCCGTTCTCATCTTTGACCGTCAACCGCTGCGCCGCTGCCTCAAATTCCTCCCACGTTGACGGGACGGGGACGCCGGCTTCACTCAAAAGTGTTTTATTGTAATACAGCATAAGACCGTCGATCATAAGCGGTACGCCGACGATTGATCCTTGGACGGTAAGATCGTTTGCCATGACGGGATAATATGTTTTTTTGAATTCGTCCGGGTTGATACTGCTTGCCGGCGCGCGGGCTAAGTCGTTGACCAGCATCGGTACCCAGGTATTATGAAACCGGAAAATATCCGGGCCTTCACCGCGGGCGATGGCTGCCTGAAGACGCTGGCGGTATTCGACCGGCGACTGGTCACTATACTGGATGGTCACGTACGGATGGGTTTGATGGTATTCATCGATAACCGTCTGCATCACCGCTTCATTCTCCCATAGTCCCCAGTAGACCAGAACTACCGGTTTCGGCTGAACCCCTTTATTGAGAAAAAAGAAAATCAAGCCAACAATAATAGCAATGACAACGACACCAGCCAAACCGATTATCAGCAGTCGTTTATTGACGCCTCCGCCGCCCGGCGGGGGCATCTCATCGGTGCTCCCGGGTGGCGGTACGTATCCCTCAACGAAACTGTTGGGATCAACGGGTGGTGCTTGAATCGGCTGTTCCGGTTCAACTGATTGGGGAATTTGATCCATAAATACTCAAATACTAAATTCAAAATTCTAAGTTCCAAATAAATTCTAAGTTCACAAATTCAAAAATTATGATGAGTGCTTTATATTTATATGTTTAGAGTTTGAAAATTAGAGTTTATTTGGAATTTAGTTATTATAATTTAGAATTTCTAATCTATGACACCGAAATATAATTCGGTATAATCGGTATAATTAGAATGTTAGCATTACTCTCTCAACTATACCCTATGCTCACTAAACTGGTCAAGAACGGCACGTATCTTATCGGCGGAGGCCTCGTCGGTATTGTCATATTCGCTTCCCTTTTGACGTATCGGTTCGCCCGGTCATACGACAATCGTGCCTTGCCGGGGATTG
Organism: Patescibacteria group bacterium; assembly: GCA_035287165.1. Lineage (GTDB taxonomy): Bacteria > Patescibacteriota > Microgenomatia > 2-01-FULL-40-14 > DATEBW01. The sequence continues at coordinate 14,172 of DATEBW010000056.1, forward strand.
TCGTCGGCGACGTGGCAGTTTCAGGAATGACGCGTGAAGAAATCGAGTCTCTTTTTCGGGAAAAGAGCCGCCCGCTTGCCGATACGATGATCACGCTGAATGCTGAAAACCAGGTCGCGACTCTTTCCGGAGCTCAACTTGATATCAGATTTGACGGCGATCTCGCGGCGCGCCAGGCAATGCTTTTGGGACGGACCGGCAATCAGACCGGTGATTTGGTTTTTCGGTTACGGTCATTTTTTTATGACCGTTTTCCGCGGATTTTTCCCGCCGCGCTGACGAAATTGCCGCTCACTCACGCATACCGTATGGACGTGATGGAGGAAACGCTCGATTATCTCGGAGAACGGACTGACGTCCTGCCTCTTGAACCGGTATTTGAATTTGACCAGACGACCAACCGTGTCACTACCTTCCGTCTGGGAAAAGACGGCAGGCGGCTCGATAAAGATTCTGCGAAACACCGCATTGACGAAGCGGTGCGCACGCAGGAGCCGGCAACGGTTGATATTTCACTTTCCGTCCTCTCTGTCGCGCCGAAAGCGTCGGCCGAAGACATAGGGAAACTCGGCATCGTAGAACTCATCGGCACCGGTGAATCTTATTATACCGATTCCATTCCGGGGCGCATCCATAATCTTTTGCTTGCTTCATCGCGTATTTCGGGCGTCATCGTCGCTCCCGGCGAAATATTTTCATTTAACGAAGCGGTCGGTGATATTACCGCAGCTACCGGCTATAAATCGGCGTATATCATAAAAAACGGTCGTACTATTCTCGGAGACGGCGGCGGCGTGTGCCAGGCATCAACGACGCTCTTCCGCGCCGCCCTGAATGCCGGGCTTGATATCGTCGAGCGTTACGCCCACTCTTTCCGCGTGGGGTATTATGAACAGGGGGGATTTAAGCCCGGGCTCGATGCCACGGTTTACGATCCAACCGCGGATTTGAAAATAAAAAATAATACCAAAAAGCACTTGCTCATCACGACGGAATCGGTTCCGAAAGAATACAAGCTTATCTACCGCATATACGGAGAAAAAGACGGCCGCGAGGTGCATCTGGGCGACGTACAGATAGGGAGTCAGGTTCCCCCGCCTCCCCCGCTCTATCAGGAAGACCCGACGATGGCAGCAGGCGAGATAAAACAGGTCGAGCATCCCGCATGGGGCGCGAAGACGACGTTTAATTATAAGGTGACGAGGGGCGAAGAGATCTTGACGGAAAAGACATTTGTCTCAAATTACCGCGCATGGCAGGCAGTGTATTTATACGGACCGGGAACTGCGGTACCAGAGTAATATACCCTACGAATTACGAATTATTACTAATATACGTATAAACGCGATGTTAAAAAGAAACGATCTTGTTTATCCGCAGCTTTCTTACAAAATCATAGGTATTCTCTATGAGGTTTTTAATGAGCTTGGTTATGGCCACAAAGAAAAATACTATCAAAATGCTGTTGTTATAACGCTTGATAAAGAAAAAATCAAATTTGAACGAGAATTGTATACCCCTGTACAGTATAAAAATAAGACAATAGGACGATATTTTCTTGATTTCCTTATAGAGGGAAAAGTTGTTCTTGAATTAAAGCAAGGAGAACAGTTTTCGAGGTCGAATATCAACCAGGTATACTCGTATCTAAAATCGAATAATCTACAACTCGGGATAATCGCAAACTTTACTTCAAAAGCTGTTAAGTACAGAAGAATAGTTAATCTTTCTTGAATAACATTCGTATATTCGTAAATATTCGTATTTCGTAGGGACTATGGATACTTCTCACTATAAAAAGACTGTTCTCGTCGGCGGATGTTTTGACCTTATCCATTACGGTCATATCGTTTTTTTGAAAAAAGCCAAAAAACAGGGTGATTATCTTATCGTGGCGTTAGAATCTGATGACAATGTCCGTAAACATAAGGGGAGGAATCGTCCGATTCACAAACAATCTGAACGCGCCGAAATGCTTAGAAGTTTACGGATGGTTGATAAAGTAGTAGAGCTTCCTACGTTGACAGGATATAATGAATACCTTGCATTTGTAAAAAAGGTAAAACCTGACGTTATTGCCGTGACGGAAAACGACCTGCAAATTGAAAATAAAAAACG
>DATEBW010000057.1:0-5381 GCA_035287165.1 Patescibacteria group bacterium
CTCGGTTTTTCCCCCGTTGTTGCGACTAAGCTGATGTTCGGCCTGGGCATCGTTTTATCGGGCGTTTCCATGTTTTTATTCGCGCGTGCTTACTGGGGCTTTTGGGGCGGCATAGCATCAGCAATACTTTATCAATATGCGCCATATCACGCGGTTGAAGCGTACATACGCGGAGCAGTCGGCGAGTACTGGGCGATAGGATTGTTGCCGCTGGCGGCATTGGGGATGTTGGGGAGTTTAGGGAAGTTAGGAAGATTAGGTTTGAACGGCGGCATGTTGGTTGGTGCGCTTGGCTATGCGGGGGTTATCCTTTCGCATAACATTCTCGGGATGCTTCTCGTATTGGGAACGGCGCCGATAATGGGCATAAAATTCTGGCAGTGGTACCGGAGCAGACTGGAAAAAAAAGCTGACAAAAAGATAACGGACGACTTCTTCCGTAAAATGGTCACCGTTTCTTCTGTCGTTTTGCTTGGATTAGGCATATCGGCTTTTTTCTGGTTGCCTGCTATTATGGAAATGAAATATACGCAGGTAGATAAGATTATCGGCGGAGCGGCGGATCCGAGAAACCATTTCGTTTTTCCCGACCAGCTCTGGGATTCGCCGTGGGGCTATGCCGGTTCTGCGCCGGGGCGCGCCGACGGCATGAGCTTTAAGATAGGAAAGCTGCATATTCTCTTAGGGATTTTAGGAGGTTTGGGGTTAGCAGGGAGAGTAGGGAGAAAAAAGAATCCTTGCGGGCAGGTTTGCTCGATTGCTCTTTTGCTCGTTGTTTCTGTATTCATGATGCTTGAGATATCGCGTCCTGTCTGGGACGCGCTCCCGTTTCTTCTCTTCATCCAATATCCGTGGCGGTTTCTCGTCTTTACGCTCTTTGCCCTGTCTTTCTTCGGTGGCGCGATTGCCGTTTTTCCGCATATACGCCAGAGTATGCTCGCCAAACCGTTTTTGTTAGCGGCTCTGTCCGTGCTCGTCATCATGGTCAATGCAAAATATTTTAAGCCGCAGGCCTATGTTTTTTTTGAAGACGAAACGTACGCGGATGATCAGTACGTAAAATGGCGGACGTCGAGGATATCCGATGAATACCTGCCGAAGGATTTCCCTATTCCTTCGAGGCAAGAGGAGATCGCCGGGGAAACATTTTCAATGCATACGGCCGGTGATATTGAAGAAATAACGGATAAAAGTTTCCGCCAGACTGCCCGTATCACGGTGGATAGACAGTCACCGCTATTTATAAACATTGCCGCATTTCCCGGCTGGAAGATTTTTCTTGATTACCGGGAGACAGAGCCGGAAGTCAAATACGGCATTATGTCTATCAGTCTTCCTGCAGGAACGCATATCATTGAGGCAAAATTCACCAATACGCCCGTAAGGACTACAGCAAACGCCCTGTCGCTGGTTAGTTTTCTCCTGCTTTTTGGTACAATAGGAAAGTTGCCAGGACGAAAAAATGACAAAAAAACCGAGCGTTGAGATCGCAATGCCTGTTTACAATGAAGCGGTAGAACTGGAAGAGCACATTGAAAAACTCTATCAATTCTGCAAAAACAATCTTCAGCAGTATGCGTGGCATATAACCATCGCAGATAACGCTTCTACCGACCAGACACCCGGTATCGGCGAACGGCTTTCCCGGAACTATCATGAGATTGACCTTATTCGCCTGACGCAGAAAGGACGCGGCAGAGCGGTAAAATTAGTTTGGCAGAACAGCAGCGCGGACATCTGCTGCTATATGGATATCGATTTATCAACGGAACTCAAGCATTTGCCGGAACTCATTCATGCCGTTGAAAAAGGTTATGCTATCGCCATAGGTTCACGTCTGCTTCCGAAATCTCAAGTGATCAACAGGACCATACAGCGGGAATTTATTTCCCGCTCGCTCAATCTTATCGTGAAATTGCTGTTTCAGACCTCGTTTTCAGACGTCCAATGCGGATTTAAAGCGGTAAGCAGGCAGACCGTAGAAAATCTTATCCCCCATATAAAAGATACTGCATGGTTTATGGATACCGAATTACTTATCATGGGCGAAAAAGCGGGATGCCGTATTTATGAAGTGCCCGTTATGTGGAGCGATAATCCGGGCTCAACCGTGCGCGTTCTGCCGACCGTGATAGGAGATCTCACCGGGATTATGAGATTGTTTTTCACCCGCCCATGGCGGAATTTTCATGAATGACCAGGTACTTACTGATATCAAGCGGCGCTCTGTTTCCGGCGTCATCGCGTTAACATCCCGTACCGCTTTCCTGCAAATAATTTCGTTCGTCGGCACGTTTCTCCTGACCATTTTTTTGAGTCCGGAGACGTTCGGTGTTTTCTTTGTGGTGACGGCGATGGTCTCATTTCTCAACTATTTTTCAGATATCGGGCTCGCCGCAGCCCTTATACAGAAAAATGACCTTATTACGCGAAAAGATCTGGTGACTACCTTTACGATCCAACAGATTCTCATCGGGATACTCGTGATTATCGCTCTGGCTTCTACGCAATTTGTAAGCCGGTGGTATCGGCTCGACCAGGAGGGAATATTTCTTTACCAGGCATTGGTTATTTCATTCGTTTTATCTTCGTTGAAAACCATTCCGTCCATTTTGCTGGAGCGCGAACTGGATTTTCGCCGGCTAGTTATTCCCCAGATTGTCGAAGTTTTCTTATTTTATTTGATAGCCGTGGCGCTCGCCATGGCAGGATACGGCATACGGACATTTACGTTTGCCGTTCTGGTGCGCGGTGTTGCAGGGTTGGTTGTTATGTATATCGTGCGGCCGTGGATTCCGGCGTTTGGTATCCACCGGGAAAGCGCCAGACAGCTTTTATCTTTCGGCGTGCCGTTTCAGATGAACAGCGCACTCGCGCTGATAAAAGATGATCTCTTCATCCTCTTTTTGGGGAAAATCCTTCCCTATTCGCAGGTCGGCTATATCGGCTGGGCTAAAAAGTGGTCAGAGGCGCCGCTCCGGCTCATTATGGACAGCATTGTCAAAGTAACTTTTCCCGCGTACTCGCGGCTGCAGCAGCATCCGGAAAAACTCGCCCGCGCAGTGGAAAAAGCGCTTTTTTTCTTAACGCTTCTCATCGTTCCTATTTCGCTCGGTATGGCGTTTTCGGTTGAGCCGCTCATAGATTTATTTCCTCAATACGGGAAATGGGAACCGGCGCTCACGTCGTTTTACCTCTTTGTGTTCGCTTCCGGTGTCGCAGGATTATCAACGCCGCTTATCAATGCCCTGAACGCGATCGGGAAAATTACCATAACCCTGCGTTTTATGATTCTCTGGACGGTGCTGCAATGGCTGCTCGCGCCGATTCTGATCCAGCAAATTGGTTACGACGGATTTGCCTATGCGGTGGCGATCATGGCGGTGACGGTAATCGGCGTCGTATGGGTAGCCCAACGCTACATCTCCTTCTCGCTCTGGAAAAACGTTCTTCCTTCCCTCATCGGCGGTGCTGTTATGACCGTTTTTTTCATTACGACTCGCGACATGCTCACCGGCGCATGGATCGGGCTCTTCTTTTATCTTACATTCGGCGGGGGACTCTTTGCGGCGAGCGTGTATTTTCTCTACCGTGCAAAATTAACCGGTGAAATACGATCTATAGTTGTTCTGATGAAGAACTAACCATGAAAAAGCTATCCGTTGTTGTGCTGGCAAAAAATGAGCAGGATTCGATCGCGGACTGCCTGAAACGATTGGCCTTTGCCGACGAGATTATCGTTATCGACGATATGTCGGAAGACCAAACCGCCGAAATAGCAAAAAAGCTTGGCGCGCAGGTATATGTCCGTAAACTTGACGATTTTGCTTCACAGCGGAACTTCGGCTTATCAAAAGCAGGCGGCAAGTGGGTTCTGTTTATTGACGCAGACGAGCTGGTACCGGTAGACTTAGAGAGGGAGATAGTTAGGCATTTATGATTTATGATTTATGATTTAAGATTTTCGAATTATCTGGCGGAGCCAGATCCCGCTACGCGGGACAAATTACAATGAATAAAAATACTGTTTCAGTTGTTATATCTGCTTATAACGAGGAGGAAAGGATTAAAGAGTGCTTAACATCTGTCGGGTGGGCGGACGAGATTATTGTGGTTGATAATGAATCCACGGATAAAACCGCGGCAATCGCGAAAAAGTCCGGTGCTGCGGTTTACCGCAGGAAGAATTTACCGATGTTAAATATCAATAAAAACTTCGGATTTACCAAAGCGACGGGAGATTGGATACTCAATCTCGATGCGGACGAGCAGGTGAGTGATGAATTACAGAAAGAGATCCTGAAACAAGTTCAGGATGACAATATGTCAGGATTTGAAATTCCGCGGAAAAATATCATTTTCGGCAAATGGATCCGGCATACCGGCTGGTGGCCTGATTATCAGACGAGGTTATTCCGACGCGGGAAAGGAAGATTTCCGGAACAGCATGTCCATGAAAAAATTGCCGTTGAAGGCTCGGTCGGGCAATTGCAGAACCCGATCATACATGAAAACTACAAAACAGTGTCGCAATTTATAGAAAAAATGAATAAGTATACTGATAACGAAGCGGAACAATTAATCCTGAAAGGATATGACTATGCGCCGCGGGACATAATCCGGTTTCCGAAAGACGAGTTTCTCCGGAGATTTTTCGCGCAGGAGGGATTCCGCGACGAATATCACGGCCTGTCACTTTCTCTTCTTATGAGTTGTTATCATCTGGTAATCCTACTGAAACTCTGGGAGAAAAAGGGATTTTCAGAGCACAAGCTCGGAGAAATGAATCCCGACAAAGAGCTCATGACGGCACTCATGGAGTTCCAGCATTGGGCGCAAAAAACTTCTTTCCGAAAAAACACTGTGACCAAATACATTCGTTCTCTCTTAATAAAAATTCTGTATAAATTATGATATTGATGATTGATGATTGGCTATTAGAAATTAGAAATTAGAAATTATCTGGCGGAGCCAGATCCCGCTCCGCGGGAGAAATCAGGTATGAATACGAAGTGGTTTATTATCGGCATTTCGCTCGGCGTTTTTGTCAATCTGTTGGTGTTGTATGCATTAACTATTGATATTAAGCGGCGCGTGGAGACGTTAAGTGAAAATCAAACGATGATTGTATCTCAATCCGCTGACGATGAATCATCGGAGCCGGCACGCCCGTCCTCACCTAGTCTTCCACTCGATGATTTTACTGTTTCAACGGATTCTGCGGATTGTCCGGATTGCGCCGAGAAACTATCGGCTCTTGAAAATGAATACGAAAAATTGCTCGAACGGATAAAGGTCATTGAAGACACTTCTTTACAACCTGCAGCCGCGCAGCCCGTGAGCCAGCCGGGCGTGAAAGAGATCATGGTTTCGTTCGGCAG
>DATEBW010000058.1:0-5512 GCA_035287165.1 Patescibacteria group bacterium
GTCCATATTTCCGGTCCGCACCCGCGAAACAAACCCGACCGAGGTAAGTAATATCACCGCCGCATAGAAACCGGCGCGGCGCCCCCAAAAATAAACACCCAATAACCAGGTAAGGAATACGGTTATAACGCCGGATAACGATGAGATGAACCGTGCGGAAAACGGCGTGTCGCCGAATAACCGGTATGCCAGCGATGACAGCCAAAAATAAAGAGGGGGCTTTTCGAAAAATTCCCTGCCGTTCCATTCCGGCGAAAAGAGTGCGCCGTTTTCCGCCATAGTCCGGGAAACGGCAGCGTACCAAGCCTCGTCCCAATTGGCAAGAAACGAGTCTCCGATGCGGAAAAAGAATAAAAACGTCGCAAAAACGATCACGAATAAACCGAAGATTGCAGTTTTCCTACGCCCGATGGAAGAAGACGGTGATTTTTCCATAGCCAATGATTCCCATTATTGCCAGAAGACTGACCGCTGAAACGACATTCGCCACCAAGCGCAATTTTGTTTCTTTAAACATGAGCGTGACGTCATATCGGCCCGCCGGAACAAGAAACGTGATAAGCCCCCGATGGTTCGGATCCTGGAACTCCAGATCAGATTCCGGCAATTTCTTTCCGTCAATATACACTGACCATCCGGGAAAGTAGAGCGTATTCTCCAGAATTCGTGCGCTATCCGTCAAAACATTCACGGTATAACTATGCCGCCGTATGCGTCGATCGTTTTCAGTAATTTCCGCTTCGCCGTCAATGACTTCCATACGCGCTTCCGGCTCGCGCTCCATAAACCGCACCGACCAGTACGGTGAACTTTCTCCGGTATCGGTGGTTCCTTTATATACGCCGGCATAGTATGATTCCGGATGCCGTATATAGCCTTTTGCTCCCCAAAACGGGATTGTATACAGAACTGCTGTTGCAGCAATCAGGATCGCCATCGGAATACGTATCTTCTGCGGCATGAGAAAAATAACAATACCCCCGGAAACCGAGGTAACAAATACACTAAGAGACAGCCACCGCCACGGAAACTGAAACTTTTGAAATAGCGTAATGACGTGATAAATCGGTGCTGATTGTTCAATAACAAGAAAGATAGACAATACAAAAAAGAGCAAACAAGTAATCAGTACAGGAATACTATCAGGAGGAGAAATTTTCAATAGTTGATCGGTATTTTTGACCTTGTCCGCCATCTCCGTCAGTTGACGGATAGGGCGTGTATTTACTCTTTGATATTTGATAGTAAAAATTAACATGACGATACTTATGAGCATAATAAGCCAGTGCACCGGTCCTACCTGTACGCTCATCTCGCCGGTGCCGCCGAAACTCCAGGGAGAATATACCAGCCGGCTGAACGGCTCAAAACGATCAAAGAGTACGTTTTTCGTCACGATATCGCGCAGTGTGTACTTTCCCTCAAAATACGCGGGCGCCCAGAAAAATGCGGATAATCCGAGGCCGAGCACAAATGCCGCGCCTGACCCAGCGGCCGTATTCAAAGTTTTGAATGGTTTATTCTTCTTATATGATCTGAAGAGTAACCACAGGGCATATATGCCGATAAACGGCATGAACATGATGCTCAAAGCATTGTGAGAGAGAATCATGAGCGCAAGCGAAACTGAAATAGCGACGCCGAATGTCGGGCTATGTGTCCGGAAGTAACGCATGAGAAAATAACACACGAGCGGCGGCCATATAAAAAAGACATGCTCCCCGATTGCGCCGCGAACATACAGATCGACAAACCGGTACGGCGCAAATAGATACAGAATTCCGGCGGTGAATCCGGCTGCCTCGTTCACTGCCGCCCGCATCCAGATATACATGGTTATGCCGCTGAATATGTAGGCAACGGCAAAAACCAGTTTTGTCGCGTCAACCAATGAAAATCCGAGAAAGTGGAATAGCGATGCGGCATACGACGGCAACGGATAGAGAAACATCAGGATCGGATGGCCGTATCCCCAATTCAGGTTTCCCGCCCAGCGCGGAATAATCGTTCCTTCGGCGAGATTTTGATAAAAATTCGCGATGCGCGCAACGTGGTCCGGCGAATCGTGGGCGTCAAACAGGCCGGGATGCAGTAAATCCAGCAGCGGAAAAAGAGAGAGAAGAATAAGCAGCGCAAACCATTTGAAAAATGTCGTCATACTACTGATTGAGCGTCCGTTTCTCGACAATAAAGCCGCTCGAAAGCTCTTTTTCCCCTGCCACCTCTCCTCTTTTGACAACCGTTTCTTTCCATCCGTTAACTGCCCATGGTTTTGCATAGTCCGGCCGGATAAACAGATAGAGTAGCTGCGTATCTTCAACGGATGGCGCATATCCATACCTCTGCTTACCGTACCATGGAATGGCGTAATCATACGCGCTCGTCAGTCCCCACTCGGCATAGGTTTCAACTGTTAACGGCTTACCGTCTGCATCATGATAGATTTCATCAACCGCCTGTTTGATACCGTTCATTTTATGGATGCCCCCTTCATCATGATAGTCATACTTCCAGTTAATATAGAGCCGCTTGCCGGCAGATGCCGTCATTATTACGAAGATTATGCTTATAATGGCGGCCATGATTTTCCCCTCTTTATGGAATCTATATCCGATACCAATCGCCGCTATAACGAACAGCATCATATACGTAAACTGCAAATGGAGTATGTAATGGTCCCATATCCTGCTTTTTAATAACCCGTACAGCAATATCCACGTCGTGGCAACCGTGATGAGAAGAAAGTAAACGAATGAGGTAACGTCTCTTTTTTTTGAGTTTCTTACGAACTGAAAAACGCCGTATAGCAGTACTATAACGAGCAGGTGATGAAGATAACCGCTGTTTCCCAAAACTTCAAATGAAAATGTTTTGGTAAAATTAAACCAATAGTCTTGCAGGTGGTCCCGTATCATAAAAAGTTCAAACATCCGCGTTGATCCGTTATTCCGGTCAGACAGCAACGAAATAATTGAGCGTAGTCCCCCGTATCCGTGACGTATTTCAAATACTATAAATGGCAAAAACGCAAACACCACTGCTCCCGCGGATACCGCAACATCTTTAAACGAAATCTTACGGATAACGAGAACATAGTAGATGCAAATTGACAAAATCAAGGAAATACTGATGCCGAGCTGGAAATGGTAGATCAGAGCGGAAGTAAAGAGGGAAAGCGGCAAATACCGTCCGGGGTTTTTCCGTATGTTATAGACGAAATACAAAACGAGGAGAATCAACGATGATGAAGGATGCGTATTCCATATAAACCGGGACTGTGCAATGACGGGTGGCGAAATTGCAACCAGAATGAGAAACAACAGTGCGCCAGATCTGCCAATGATTTTGACACCTGCCATATAGCTCATGAGCAGCGTGACACAGCCAAGTAAAAACATTAGAACCATGCCGCCGTACGGATCGCCCTGAAAAAGTACGTAGGGTATAGCGAGCAGATACAAATACCCGGGCCCGTGAAAAAAACCCGAAATCCCGGCATAACCGCCTCCGAGCTCAAGGCCGATCAGGCGCAGTTTCCCATTTTCTACTATCTCCTGCACCAGAAGGTAATCCCTCCCTTGATCGAACTCAAATAAGTAGTTACCGCTTACTGCCTCAACCGCTCTCAACGCTATTCCGAAAAGAATTACCGCAATAACCATTCGCGTTGTATGTCCGGTAATAAATGTTTTTGCAGTCCGCCAAAAAGTATTCCGGGGTCTTTTATGTTTGGAGATATGACTATTTGTTGACATATGATACTACCCGTACCTTGTTGTCTCTGTTAGGAAATTCTTTATCGAATGCGGTGTCTCCGGGAAAATCTGACAGGTTTCCTATAAATATACTGTTCTCCATGTGTTGGTCCTCGGTCCAATTGATGGGCCGAAATTGCACATTGTCTATGGTATGGACTTCGGCAAATCCGCCGGAAAGAGTACCTCCCCGGGCAAGATACCGCTTTGGTGAATATGATGTATGAAATAAATAAAACATATATGACTGGTAGAGATTTTCCTCATTTGAAATTACGATAGTATTATACCTGCTTTTATTCTGTTCAACATATTCGATAGCTTGCGTAAGCGCGTACTGGAATGAATCAGACTGTTCTTTCGGAAACAGAATAAAATAGTTTTTCCCCAACAGGGAGATGCCTAAGATAGTCAAAAGCGCCACAAAGCTTACGATAACAGCTTTGTGCGGATACAACCATTGTATTAATTGCCACGCGCCTATTCCGCCGATCGCCTGCCACATCGGCAGCATGGTATAGCTGCGCATAGCGTGCGGCGCATCGGTCGTCAGCGCTGCAGCGACGGGTCCGGACAACAACCAGAGTACAATAAATAGGGTGAAGCGATAGTATGATTTCCGAACGAGCAGAATAAACAGACCGGTGGCGACCAGAAGAATCTCCCACAGCGCAAGCAATCCCGTGCGCGGTACTTTATGAGGCTCGGCACCGCTGTTGGAAAACAGCCACACCGGGTTGAAGTGGGATGCATATTGCTTTAGGACAATCCCGCCCATTACCACATAACGTGAATTTCGCAATCGGCCGATCACGTCGCCTGATTTACGTGCAGCCAGATAGGTATTTGCGCGTTCCTCAAGCTGCTGTTGTTCTGCCTGGAAAATATTGGTGGCGCGGAAACGGATCAATGCACCAGGCTGAACCGATGCTACGATAAACGGAGTCATCACCATCAGAGAGATAACCATCGCTATGGCAGCATGTTTCTTGTCCCGCCTGACCGTGCGCCAATTCCACAGCGCGTATCCGATTAGAAATGCAGGAATGACGATCTTTTCTGATTGGTAACTCATCAGTGAGAGTGCGTACAGCAATCCTGCGATTACATACCGGCGCCGAAGCAAAAAGAGCCCGCCGAACAGAAAAAAGGTCAAACCGGGATTTGCTTCGTGCCCCAACCGGGAAAGATAAACATGCCAGGGCGAAATCGCCATCAGAAGCGCAGCGGACAAGGCGATGATTTCTGTTTTGAATTCTTTACTTTTATCTGCAGTTATTATTTTTAAGAGCTCTTTTACCAACAAATAGGTACCTGCCACTGCAGCGATGCCCATAAGAGCCGCGGGCAGTCGCACCGCGACAGGCGTCAGTCCGATCAGCGCGATGAACGGAACGACAAAATATGCATACAATGCAGGACGCCAATCGTCATATGCCCGTAATAGCAGGGGAAAGCGGTATCCGTATTCATCCGTGCCGGTTTTGAGAATCGAGTATGCGTTGTACCCGATGGAAACTTCGTCCAGTGAAAGGCTCGGCGGCACACTTCCCAGATGCCACAGCCGAAGCGCTGCGGCAATAATCAGAATAATGCGACTGATTTTGTGCGATGGAGAGATTTTATTAGTGATGCTCATTCTGCCAGTATCATTGCAATTTTTCCGTTGAGGTAATAGACCGTATGCACCGGTATCCATCCTGACGGAATCTCGTAACGGGGACCGATAAATAGCGTCCTGCCGTCCCGCTGTTCTT
>DATEBW010000059.1:0-3759 GCA_035287165.1 Patescibacteria group bacterium
TTAATACACAGAATACATACATGAGAACTGAAATTTGTGATCCAGATCAAATTTGTTGTAATCCAGGTCAAAATGGAAAGATAGAAACGCCAGAAAACCTTCAGCGCAAAATAAAGGAGATTCGTCTTCTAGATATTAGTAACGTTGAGGAAATTACGGCGTATTTATCTATCCTCAATTCTGAAAACAACCGGATTCATCTGGCAGGCTTTCCCAAAACGATAGAAGAAGTAAGAGAAAAATCCGCAGACCCATCTGACCACATATTGATAGGGATAAACGGAGTGAATGAGGTTATAGCTACGGCAACGGTTGATGACGCCAGTCCTAAAGAAGCTGATAACTTTATAAATCGTTTGGCGGTACGTGAGGATTTACAACGGACTACGCCACGGCCCGAAGGAGATAAAAGTAAAGGAGTAGGCCGACAAATGCTTGAAGGCGTATTAGAGTGGGCCTTCACTACAAGTCAAGCAGATGGTCGTGAACGACGAGCTATGCACTTAGCAATAGCAATGTTTATTCCAAAATGGGAAGCCATGTATAATTTAGCAACACACACGGGTTTTATATCAGGGGCAATTTGGCCAAATAATTTTATTAAAGAAGATGGTTCAACGGTGGACATGGTTCGTCTGTATATTTTACGGGAATGGTGGGAACGTAATGTAATAGAGGGAACATATGCGATAACGGATTAAACGGTATCTGATGATGGTGTACCCTTCCGCTTTCAAAATGCAACTGGTATGCCTAACGGAGCTCCGTAACGCTCACTACAGATGAATCGAATTGTTTTGATTATCAACTTAGTCTTCTTGCGTTAGCGAAAAACTGTGTTATACTGATTCTCGCCATTGAGGACAAAATATATGAAAGTCGCTGACTTTATGCAGAAAAACCCGATCTTCATGCATGAAGATCAACCGGTTCGCGATGCGGCGCGCTTTCTATTCAATCTCGGTATCAGCGGCGTCCTCGTTTGCAAAGGGAAAAAACTGACCGGCATCATCACCGAGATAGATATCCTCCAGCGCCTCTTTCCATCCATCAAAGATTTCATGGAAGACCAATTACACGCGCTCGACGCCGACGGTTTCATGGAAGATAAATTCTCCGGAATCATCAATCGTCCGGTATCTGAATACATGACGAAGCAGGTGAAAACCGTCCAAAAAAACACGCCGGTCATGCGTGCGCTATCGTTAATGCTGGTAAACGAATTTACCCACGTACCGGTCGTCAATAAAAACGGCGAACTGGAAGGCATCATTTCACAGGGGGATATCTTTAAAGCAATCGTCGGATCGGAAATTCCCTATGACGATGAAATTGAGTATTTTGATTGGCTTGCCTATCATTTTGATTACATCCAGCAGACGCGGGACCGATACCGGAGAGAAGTAGCTGAACTGACAAAGGTGTATCAGAAGCACGGGGTGAAAAATATCCTCGATATAGGATGCGGAACCGGCGGCCATGCCATTGAATTAGCCAAATTGCGCTATAAGGTAATCGGATTAAACCGCAGTCCGCGCATGACGAAATATGCTGAAAAAAAAATACAACAAACGGAGGTGCAACGCTTCGTACGTTTTATACGAGCCGACAAGTATGAAACGTATATCAATTCAGCTGGAGAAACGTACGAGGCAGTCATGCTCATGGGAAATGCGCTTTCGCATATAGGGCGATCTTACAAAGTGACTCTGGAGGCGGCTATGAAGCATCTTGCCTCAAAATCCGTTGTTGTAATACAGCTGGCAAATTTCTATAAAATTCTGCATGTCACAAAACGTTTTCAGGATTTCAATATAGCAAAATCAGCAGAGACCCCCGGCCAGGAATACGCCTATTTGGAGTTTTACGATCCTCCCCGGGAAGATAAAGACATGCTGACATTAGTTGCCGCCATTCACATTTATAACGGTAAACGCTGGGCGGCATCCCATATCAACAGCACGCCGGTTGTTCATATCACCGAACAAATTGTAAGGAAAATACTTGATAAAAATGGCTTTCGGAATATAAAGGTGTATGGAAGCGAATTCGGCGAACCTCTATTCGAAGAAAAATTTGATAAAGAAAAACACGACTGGGTGAATATCGTCGCGACAAGATAACAGCTTTCGGTTTTCAGTAATCAGTTAATCGTTTACATCGTCACCCTGAACTTGTCCTTCGATATACTCAGGACCCTGAGCTTGTTGAACGGGTTTCAGGGTCTTTTTTCTGGTTGACAAGAGATGCTGAAATAAATTCAGCATGACGCTCACTCTTAATTCAACAATTCCTTAGCCAACGGATCCAGCACCACGCGCTTTATCGTCCGGTCGAGTTCCCGCGCGCCAAACTCCCGCTGTTTCATTTCTTCCACAATCTTCGAAACGAGCTCTTCGGTAATCGGCAATTCCTTTCCGTGATGCTCTTTGAGGGACTGCTGTATGTTCATAAGTTTCATCTTCGTGATCTCTTTTAGCTGATAATCGGTCAGCGGCAAATACACCACGACGGCGTCAAAGCGATTTATAAATTCCGGCGTAAATATGCCTTTATTCAGCACATATTCAGTTATTTTCCGTTGAAAAGTGTCCTCTTCATACCCTTTATCGTCATTTTGAGTAATCTCTCTTATGTATTCGGAGCCGGCGTTCGACGTCCCGATAATGATTAACTGGTTACAGAGAACTTTATTGCCGTTGGTGTCATGGAAATACCCTTCATCGGTGATGGTGAGAAAAAGGTTCAGCAAATCATGGTGGGCTTTTTCAATCTCATCCAAAAGGAGAACGCCGTACGGCATCTCCCGGACGCTCCGCGCGAGCTCATTGGTCAGTTGCGAAATTTGTGCTTGTTGCTGATACTGTGCCATATCAAAGCGCATAAGCCGCTTTTCGTCTTCGAATATGATCGCGGCAAGTGCTTTTGCCGTTTCAGTTTTTCCCACGCCGGTCGGTCCCAAAAAGAGAAATGAGCCGATCGGTTTTTTGCTGTCAGAAAGCTGCAATCGCCTGCGCCGCAGGGCGTTGGCGATATGGGTGATTGCAGGATACTGGCTGATCACCCGTTCATGCAGCAATTCCTCAAGCCTGCGCAACCGGTCTTTATCATCGGTGCCCAGAGGCGCGCCAAACGGCGTATGCAGCCGCTCCGACAAAAATGTCTTCAGAAGTTCGTGGGCATCAGGCTTTGATTTTTTATCTTTCATTGCCTGCCGGCACGCCGCGGTAAATTCTTCAAGAAGGGTAATGCCGGCTTCGGGCTGCCCTTTACCTTCGATGGTCGCGAGTGTATAGGAGGCGTCGGTAAGGCTCGTGATGATATCCGGGGATAAGGACGGGGAAAATACCGCCGGTGACCGGTTGGTAAGAATTTGGATGAGTTGTTCACGCGTGGGAGGGTTGACTTCCACGGGAGTAAAGTATTTCATCAGCTGCTTATTCGGCAAAAGGGATTTATGGTATATCGCGGGAATCGTAATGCCGATGATGTGCATGGACGGATTGTCCAGGAAGGGATCAAGCACAGACGTAAACGGCATAAGCTGTTCAAAGTTGCCGAATATGATAATAACATTACCGGCATTAAGTGCTTCCTGAAGAATTGACTGAAGTGCTGCTGCCTGTGAATCAGGCGATTTATATTCTTTAAAATACGCCGTTACATCAAAAACGAGAAATCGGTAAGTGATAAACTTTTTCGATAAAGAAGCCAGCAGCGCGTGCCTGCCGGAACCGGGCTCGCCGATGAGAAGAATGT
>DATEBW010000060.1:0-8335 GCA_035287165.1 Patescibacteria group bacterium
GTTCAGGACCGAGAATGCCTTCAGGAAAGCCCGGATAATTTTCTACGTCGGTGGTCAGCTGCAATTGCCCGCCCCACGGACTTCCGGCAAACAGAAGTGTTTTTAATGCGGCACGGGACGTATAAATACCGGCGGTTAAACCAGCAGGCCCACTTCCAATAATAATCACATCATATAAACTTTCAGCCATAGTAAATTTAAGCGTGCTTGCCCCGTACTTGCGCCCTTGAGATGCGTGGATATAGACCACGGGAGCAGGTAAGCAAAGTATGGGGACCGGAACCGATGATAATGACGTCGTAGACCATGAGAAAAGTATCTAAAAATTATAACATGGGATGGCTGCTCAAAAGTATTTGTCTTTCACGCTGTTTAAAGGTCACGTCAAAACGATCAAACACATCAGTCCTGCCGAGCAGCGGCGGGACATCTTCAATTAAAGACCAGGAAATACGAGCCTGAAATATTTCTGATCCGATTTTTATGGTGCTTTTGTCATAAATGACTGGTACGCTTCCCCTGATTCCGCCAATCTGCACTACTTTCGACTCATCCAAATGGAGCCCGATCAGCCTTCCTAAGGATAAAGGTATCATCGTTATGTCAGCACCAGAGTCAATATAGGGATGGAATTCAATCCAGCTATTGTTTTTTGTTTTTAAATAGACGTCGGCAACTGGTCTTGCAATACTTTGTCCATTACCAAGAGGTTCTTGTTTGTACTTAAATACGATCATTGAAGCAATGTAAGAACAAGCATTTGTTCATCAGGGGTCTTTGCAAGAGAAATACTATCTTTACCTGCTTTTTTCACCGCAATTCTATATACTTTTTCTGCATCTTTTCCGTGAGCTATGACTTTGCCTTTTGCAATAGCAATCCACTCTCCTTTATATGCAGATGTGTCCGTTTTGATAAAATATTCGTAGTTGGAAGGTCGTTTGGTTTTCATAGCACCATAAGTATACCATTTTTGCATTTTGAAAGCAGAGGGGTATATATCTATCTGACGGTGCAGAAGCAAAGCAATCATTTCCTAACTGCCTAGTTTTTGAATTTCACTCATCAACCGCTCTTTACTCTGCACCCCGATCATTTCGGCGACAGGATTTCCTTTATAAAAAAGTTTCAACGTCGGTATGCTCATGATGCCGTGTTGTCCGGCGATTTCCTGATTTTCGTCGACGTTGAGTTTTCCGATTTTCATCTTGTCCTTCATTTCTTTATCAAACTCTTCCAGAATCGGATCCTGCATTTTACAGGGACCGCACCACTCTGCCCAGAAATCGACGAGTACGGGAACATCAGATTGTAAAACTTCTTTGTCAAAATTGTCTTTGGTTAACGTAACATGCAAGGTCTATCACCTCACTTTCAAAAATTCTAAATTCGAAATCCTAAGCTCCAAATAAATTCTAAGTACAAAATAATGAATTCCAAACGTTTAGAGTTTGAATCTTTAGAATTTCGAGTTTGTTTGGAACTTCGAATTTCGTATTTCGAATTTGGAAACTACTACCGTATTTCAAATCTCTCTAACCCTTCCGCTTTTTCTTCCGTCTTCTCAACAGTCTCGACCTTTCCCGGTGATCCACTATAGCACCATTCAATGACCTTTTCAATCTCCTTTTCGGTGCCTTCAAACACCGCTTCAACGCGCCCGTCAGGAAGATTGCGCACCCAGCCGGCAATCCCTAACCGATCGGCTGTCTCTTTACAGGATGCGCGGAAAAAGACGCCTTGTACTCTTCCGAAGATGTAGATGTGGACGCGTTTCATACTTATGTTATACTAAATTTATATGGCGCTTACCTATCTTAACGTATCCATCGGCAATCCGACAAATGGTCATAAATTGATGACGCGCCGCTTATTGGTAGATTCAGGAGCTACCTATTCGGTCATCCCGGCAAAAGATCTAAAAAAACTTGGTGTTCAACCGGATTCAAAACAACAGTTTACCCTCGCGAACGGCCAGATCATCACAAAACCAATTGGTGAGGCGCGCTTTATCTGGAAAGGCCACGCGCGGACAGCTCCTGTTGTCTTTGGCGAAGACGACGTGTACCTGCTTGGTGTCACCACACTTGAAGCAATGGGTTTGGTGCTCGATCCCCTCAATAGAAAACTTCTCAATCTTCCGATGCTGATGTAGTTCTTTGATTACGTCTTTTTTCCTTTTTTGCTCTTTGATTTTTGTTAAACGCACCCAGTTCCTTCAACTTCCACATAAACAGCGCGGCTTTGTTTTTTGCCGTCGAGTCGGCAACGAACGAGTAGGCTTTTTCTAATACCGGCCGAGGAATGGTCTTTGCTAATTTAATATAGAGGGCACGGCGTTTCCAGTCGCCGAGCTTTTCAGAAAGTTCGATCCCGTACGACTGGAATTCACGGGATACATACTTATCCTCGACCGGATTAAAATCTTTTAAAATTGTCTGAATCGATTGCATAGAGTATCGTTAGAACGTACGGATCCACTGTGCGCTAACATATATTGCGGAGACGATCGAAACAACACAAAGACATTGCATAACGATCTGATAGATAAGCCAAACAGCATCATTATTAACCAGACCGTAGAAGTGTAAGTGTTCGGGCGGATTACGGTTGATGGAAGAAAACTGCTGCATAAACCAGTACATCATTTCACCGAGGCAGCGTACCGCCCAAAATACCGACACGATCAGCCAGAACAACAACCAGTCAGCCAGATACAGGATAGTTAACGAAACGAGAAACCAGAAAATGCCGAATATCACGGCATCGCCCCAGACAAATGCGCCGAGCGGGTAATATTGCGGAGTCAATCCGTATGCGTTCCTCTTATGCCGGCACTGCCGATAGCCCAAATAGAGCGCGGATACTGAATAGAGCGCGAATAGAGCAATTGCTGCCTGCTGCCATACCATCATATGCGTTCTACTATCTTAAATCTTAAATCAAAACAACCCCATTTGCTTCTCGTTCTTTTCAACTGCGCCGGACGCGGCTTCTTCTCCCTCTCCCCATACCTTTACTTTCCCGAATTCTCCGTCGAAGCCGGGGTCAATATAAATATCTCCCGCGCGTACTTTTTTGATTGCTTCAGATAATCGGGCATCAGAAACACGGGAAATATCATCAAAGTTTGCCTTTAATAACACATGAAATTCAGGGCCCAGTGACGAAATCACTTTTTCATATTCTTCCTGAACTCCTTTAGATCCGGTTCCCGCATGGCGGGCTTCTGAAATAATTTCCAGAAGCGGAACGATATTTACGAAGGGCGGGTGCGTGTTTTCAGGATGATAGATCCAGCGGACACCCTTATCGTCAATCTTTTTGGCGGTGTTAATGGGATCGCGTTTGGCCAACTCTTGTACCCGATATTCAACCCCCACCGTTAATGGCCGCCCGCAGACCGGACACTGGGTTCCTCGTGTTCTTGTTTCTTCCGGAGTCTGGCGAATTTTACAATTACGGTGTCCGTCAAAATGATACTTCCCTTCTTCGGGATAGAATTCAAATGTGCAGGAGATTCTGTTTTTGGAAATTGGATGTTGGAAGTTGGAAGATAGATTTTGAGGTTTGATGTCTGGAATCTTTGAAGTTTGATTTTTGAATTTTTGTGTTTCAGATTTCCTATTTCTAACTTCATTGTCCACTTTCAAATTTCCAACTTCCAACTTCGAAATTATAGCTTCCCGGATTGCGGCATAACTTAGCTCCGTCAGATCAAACACGGTCGCCTCCCTGCCTAATTTCGGACCGGAATGGGCATCGGAGAATGAAACGATCGAACGGCGATCAAGTTCAGGAATCCGCCAGTTCATCGCCGGATCAGATGACAAACCCGTTTCAATAGCATAAATGTAATTACTCATATCTTCAAAACATTCTTCTATTGAATTAAATCCCGATTTTGAACCATAGAGTGCAAACCACGGCGTCCAGGCGTGGGCCGGAATGACAAAACTAGACTCATCTACTGCCAAAGCAATCTGTAACACTTCTTTACTCGTTAAACCCACAATAGGCCGTCCGTCTGCTCCCAGATTGCATCCACGTTTATGCAATTCGCCGATGATTTTTTCAGCTGAAGAAATAGCAGGAACCCACAGAAGATTGTGGACTCTCCGTGTTTGGCCGCCCTGGGAGTAGATGGAAGATAATTCGGTTGCGAGAAGAAATTCAGGCTGATTGGTAGCTGCAGGGCTTGTCCCTGCCGAGGATGCGCCGCTTTCTCGGGCACCCACAAGGGGTGCAGCTACATCCTTTTTTAATTTTAACGTTCCTCTCCCCGTCTCGACTAATTTCTCCTTAATTTCCCGTATCCACAGCGGGTGTGTCCAGTCGCCGGTAGCCACGAGGCCTATGCCCTTCTTCACCGCCCATGAGTATATTTCCTCAACATTCATCTTCTGCGATACGGCGCGGGAGTATTTACTGTGAAGCTGAAGATCGGCGATTATTTTCATAAATTCTTTATCTTTATCCCGTCCACTCGTAACGAGATCAACCGGCGGATTTTATCTTCTGATTCGGCGCCGTACACAAATACCTTTAACCCCATGTCGTGCAAAAACTTCACAATGTCCTCATTCACGACGCGATAATAGAGATTGGCAAAATCAATATCGCCGGCCATGCGACGCGGCTGAAACCAGCGAAACAGATGCACATCGCCGGTAAAGGTCTTTCGCCTGATGAGGCGAAAGAAGAATGGCTTTAACGTAAAGTATACCGGAATCATCACAAAGATAAATGCTTTATTCATCCAGATATCCCAACGGTCTTTGATCAGATCATAGGTCAGTCCGAGCTGAACGTCCGGTATCTGATCCTGAAAAGCTTTCAAAATAACGACGTCCACAGAAGAAACAGCGACATTGGAGATCCGGTATTTTTTTATTAATTGAGCTATCTCCTTCTCCATGCCACTCTGTTTCAAATCCAATTCAAGCAAGAGCTTATGACCGTTTGCTTTGAACTGTTTACTGATTGCTGATAGCATAGCTTCAAACTTCACCGGTTCTTCTCCGTTGGTCGCCAGTAACTCATTGAGCGTCAGCTTATCAATCCATCCGTAACGGCCGTCCACCGTTCTGATGCGCCGGTCATGGCGGACAATGACAATGCCGTCATGCGTCATGCGAAGATCAAGTTCTATGCCGTCCGTCCGGCGCAGAACATCGGGCGTCAACTGATCGAGTTTGGCACGGTGTAGGATGAGGAGCGGATGATGCTTTTTCATACAACGGATGTTCTATTATACGTATTACCTGCCAAACTCGAGAATTCGTTTGAAACTTCTTTGCGGCCTATATTTTTAATCTGAAGACCGGTGACTGCCATTTCTGTCATTAATCAGTCAGAAGTATTGGCGCATGGTCTTCTTCTGCTGTATAACCTTCCGGTAGCTGCGCAGGTATCCGAGTAAATTCTCTTTGCCGGTAAACTTTTCAGCGACCTGTTGTCCGTTTTTGCCCATTCGCTCACGCAGACCATCGTCCGCAAATAGCTTGATGATTGCCGCGGTAAATGATTCTATTCTGTCAGCATGACAGATTATGCCGCCGCCGCCAACCACTTCATTCATCCCCTGCGCATCGGCAACGATTGCCGGCACGCCGTGCGCCATCGATTCGATCGTACTCAACCCCAATGTCTCGGTCGTACTGCATGAAACAAAAATATCAGCTAGGTATAAAATACCCGATTCGATGATATTTTCATGCGGCAGAGCGCCCGTCATAACGACGTGCTTATCGAGTTTCTGCGCGAGGACGAGACGGTGCATCTCCCGATCGTACACGCCGCCGATGATCAACAGCGAGCTGTCCGGCATCGATAGTACAACGTCCTTCCAGACCGAAAGAAGCATGGCGAGATTTTTTTCGCGGCTGATGCGGCCGATATAAACGGCGACATGTTTTTTGAGCTTTAATCGCTTCTTGAGCAACTGTCGCCGGGAATCGGTCAACGGAGCAGTCAGGTAAATATCAACCAGCGGCACGCGACGTTCGAGTTTGCGCTTAACGAATCCGTGTTCCTGCACCATCGATTCGATCCGCGCCGTCGCAACGTAGACGCGATCGTGCGCGTTGTAAAACCATCGCATGAATCCCCATGTCGGTTTGACTAAAACCGCCGCATGCCGGATTTTAAACATGGCGGAAAGATACTCCGGTGTCGCGAAAAGCGTATGGAATGAACTCACCAGGCCAATGCCGCGCAGTTTGGCATACGGTATTGCGTCGATTGCTGAAAACAGCGGTGTTTGCGTGTGAATGATGTCCGGCTTAAATCTTGCAAGCGTCGCGGAAACGAGCGGCGTATTCGGCAAGGCAACCCGAAGATCGGCGTAAAGAACCGGAATCGACGGCAGATAGGAAACGGTTGCCGCTTCAAACGCTTCGGGCAGCTGAATCGGGTGCTTAGGTTTCGGCGCAATAACCAACACGCGGTGTTTTTCCCGTACCAATCCCTGAACCAGCGCCACCGTATGGGTTGTCGTGCCGCAGATATAGGGAAGAAATGAATCAGTGATAATGGCGATATTCATACAAGTATGGTTACGCTTCTATATGCTGGGCAAGCATACGCTCGAATTTTTCGCGGTACCCGTCGATGGTACTCTGCAACTTGACCGTTTTCTTCCGGAATGTCGCCGGCAGTTTTTTCAGATAAAACAATGACAGGTACGTGTCAAAAAAATACTGCGGTGGATTATCATGCCTCATAATTTCATCGAGTACCGCATGGATCTCTTTTGTCGACGATACGATTGCTGTTCCCAAATCATGCTTGTCATATTTGGGCGTATGCTTTACGCCGGTAAGCGGGAATGTGCGGATTTTTTTGTCTCTGAATGCATAATTTAAAAAAAGCTCAAGCCGGTATCCTTTATTCTGCATCGCGGAGCGTAGCCTGATCAGGTCTTTGCGGAAATATGCACGTTCGCCGCTTAAAGGGCGGAACACTTTGTCACTAAGTTTATCCATGTAGCCGATCACACCGTCAGCATTTTTTTCCAATAACGGATTGACAAAACGGCGGATATGCCGTTCGGTAAGATTGACCAGATCGGCGTCTATAAACAATACGATGTCGCCGCGCGCGCGGCCGATGCCGCTGGCAATTGCGTGTCCTTTTCCGTGATTTTTCCTGAAAGAAACGTCGGTGACGGACGGAAATGAACGGATGATGTCTGCGGTCCGGTCTGTTGATCCGTCGTTTACAGCGATCACTTCATCGATCATCGGCGATTTCGTCAGCACCGACAATACACCGGCGATGTTCTTTTCCTCATTATACGCCGGAACGATCGCGGAAACAGATAATCTTTTAGAAACCTTATTGCGCATAATTTCATTTCAATAACTTTCACACGACAGGAATTTTTGCATAAAGAATTCGTATATTCGTAATGATTCGTAATTCGTAGCATCACATGAACTCCAGCACCGCAAATATAGCATAGGTTGCCAAGAGGACAAAGCCTTCCCACCTATCGAGGCGGCTCTTGGTCTTGATGAAGAAATAGAAGAAGGTAAACGTTGAGAGGAAAAATACCGTTGCAATAATGTATTCGTTGAACGCCTGGATCGTAATCGGCGCGATCAGCGCGGTGATGCCGACGATGAGCGTACCGTTAGCGACGATCGTGCCGAGGACATTACCCATAAACAGCGCTGTTTCACGTTGTCGAATCGCTTTGAACTCGACGATGAGCTCCGGAAGAATCGTGCCGAACGTGATGAAAAAGATACCGACAAGCAGCACGGGGATGTGCATAACATCGGAGAGTTGAATGGCAAATTTCACCATCATATCGCCGGAAAATAAGAGCAGCGCCAGCGACAAAAAAATGAGCATGATATGTTTTCCCGATCCGTTATTGCGCAGCCGGCTGACAATGAGAGAAAAGACATTAGTGCGCTCTTCTGCCAACATCTCTTTGTTACGATCCCGCAGAATGAAGTAGTTGTAAAAACCGTACAGAGAAATCAGAATCAAACCGTCGACGCGCGAGAGCACATTGTCCATAAGCAGAAAAAGCGGCGCCAAGCCCGCCATAAAAGCATGTATGAGATCAGAACTGTATGAGTGGTTACGGACAGCAATAGAGCCGCCGACGAGCGCCGCCAATCCGGCGACCAGCGAAAGGTTGGCGATATTGGAGCCGATCGCGTTTCCCATGGCAAGATTCGGTGCGCCGGCAAGCGAACTCGTCACGGCAACGGTCAACTCCGGCAAGCTCGTGGCAAGGCCGACGATAACCGTGGAAAGCAAATAGTCACCCAGATGGGTTTTTTCTGCAAGCGCCTTCAGGTGAACAACCAGCAGATCG
>DATEBW010000061.1:0-3508 GCA_035287165.1 Patescibacteria group bacterium
TATTCTGGCAGAACACCCGGACGCCAGGCTTATTATCACGGTTGATCATGGCATTACCGCTGTTGAACAGACGGCGTACGCGAAGGAAAAAGGACTCGCCGTCATTATCACGGACCATCATACGGTGGGCAAGGAAATACCGGAAGCTGATGCGGTTGTCCATACGACGGATCTTGCGGGATCGGGCGTGGCCTTCGTGTTTTCACAAAGAATTATCGAGAGTACTCGTCATTCTGACCCCGCCGAGGCGGGGAAAGAACTCCGTATACCTCCCGTACTGCGCGCGGAATCCTTTGTCCTTTCTGACGATAGTTCGGAACATCTTGCCCTTGCCGCTCTCGGAACTATTGCGGATTTAGTGCCGCTTACCGGCCCGAACCGGGTAATTGCAAAATACGGCCTTGAAAGGCTCAATAAAACAAAGAGGATAGGTTTAAAAGCACTCATCGAAGAAGTGGGATTAGCCAATCGTGAAATCGGCACGTATGAAGTCGGCTTTATGATAGCACCCCGTATCAATGCCAGCGGCCGCATATCGCACGCGCTTGAGGCATTGCGGCTTTTGTGTACCAATAGTCCGCGTCGCGCCCGCGAGCTATCCCGGCTGCTTAACCAGCTCAATACCGAGCGGCAACACCTGTTGAAGGAGGTCACCGAACATGCCAAATCGCTCGTCGTCGCGGATGAAAAATTACTCTTCATCGCGCATGAGTCGTATCACGAAGGAGTCATCGGACTGATTGCCGGCAATCTTGTCGACGAGTTCTATCGCCCGGCTATCGTTCTTTCGAAAGGAGCACTATATTCAAAAGCTTCTGCGCGTTCTATCAGCGGCTTTAATATTATTGAAGCAATCCGCTCGTGTTCTGAAATACTCGTCAGTGCGGGAGGACATCCGATGGCCGCAGGATTTACGGTCGAAACACGCCATTTAGCTGTCATAGAAGACCGGCTGCGCCGCGTTGTTACGGAACAGCTCGCCGATGATCTGTTGGAAAGAAAACTGCGGATTGACAGGGAACTTCCCTTACAGTACATTACTCAAGAATTGTATGAAATGATCAGTAAATTAAAACCATACGGGGCGGGCAATCCCGAGCCGGTATTTATGTCGCGCGCTATCGATATCATTGACGCAGCGCCTGTCGGGGTCGACAAAAAACACTTACGCTTACGTGTCGCACAACAGGGCAGCGTTTTTAATGCCATTGCCTTTAATCGCGGAGACTATTATATGCGGTTATCTCCTGGCGAGCCGGTTGATATCGCCTATTCGCTCTTACAAAATACGTGGAACGGGAATACAAAGTTGGAATTGAAGATACGGGATATAAAAACTGAATAACGCATTAACTGATTAACAATTACTCATCGCACGTAATCCGTTAATCCGTTACGCAGTTGTTATGTGGTTTTCCTCTTATAGAAAGATGAGCGTTTTCTGTAATACTCGTTTCCAGATGGCTTCTTCACGGCGCAGGTGTGTAGTATCCGAACCAAATAGTGCTGTGTTCTTCTGTTTTGCGACGCGTTCTTTCTTATGACTGTTTCTCGCTCTTCCTCTCTGTTTCATGTTTCACCTCCTTTCGGTGATTTTACTCTAAAAAAACCTCCCGTTTATCGGGAGGCATGTCGTTCCGTCCTGGTTATTTTCTGAATTATTCTCCTACAATCCTCCCGCGACTCTTCCCTTGCGGATTGCGGTTATAATGAAGCGATGATTATTGAACAAACTGCCAATAGGGCTTCGCTTCGTTAACATACACTATATAGTATAACGAATATAAACGTACTTGTCAACTATCCATTATTTGATACAGATAATGCTGCCAACCGTAGTCAGTTCTGATAAGCGTACCTTTGTACTATCCTGGTAGTACGAAGCAGCTCCTCCATCGAGATTAAGCACGTTGGTAAACTGCGTCGGCTCATTCAATGAAAAGATAATATCCGGTAAATCCCTCAAAAACGGGCCGCTGTGGATATTATCTGTTTCGGTAACCGCGATCAGGAAAGTTGCACCGCTATCGTTTTGCGCAACCACGATCCGCCGAGCCGGTTCGTCCCGCACGGTTGAAAATGCCTGATTGCGTTGGAGCAATGGTCCGGACTGAACAGAATGCCGTACGCCCGCGATCGCTTCGTCCGAAAGGAGAAGCACGCCGCTGTCGGTAACAGAGAAAAAACCGCTTAACAAACGTGTTTCAGAAACTTCATTTGCATACGTTTTTCCGTCAGCGATAAATAATCCCAACGGTTTATTTTCCGGCGTATAAAATCCGCCGGATGTTGCGCCCCGGCAATTATTGGCTTGAGCGAGTGTAGACGCTGACTGTTTCTCGGTAAAATTCGGGATGAGCGATACGTCGCGATCGGTAATATCGGCGATATAGAGATTATAGTCGTTATCCTCAAACGTAATGCTTCTGATTTGCTGTTGTGGCGTTGCTGAAGGTGCCGGGCTCAACTCCGCCCGGCGAACGAGTTCATCCGGTTGATTGTTATAAGAAATCCAGACGAGAATACCTGCGATACCGATGATAAAAAGCAAAAGCCATTTCATACATACTACCCAATTATCGTACCGTCAGCGCCGCCGGAGAAAAGAGATGAGTATAATACCGGCAATAAAGCCTCCTATATGTGCAAAATAAGCGACCCCGCCTTTTTGTATATCATAGGCAACGAGAGAACCGATGCCGCTGAAAAATTGGAGGATAAACCAATATCCGAGAAAAAACCACGAGGGCAATTCGACAATATGGATGAAAAACCCGAGCGGTACCAGCGACTTTATGCGGGCGTGTTTAAACAGCAAAAAATACGCGCCGGCAACGCCGGAAATTGCTCCTGACGCGCCAATCATCGGAATGGTGCTTTCAGGCGAGAAAATATACTGGGCGAATACCGCCGCAATTCCCGTAGCGAGATAAAACAATACATAGCGGAGATGCCCGAGCAGGTCTTCTACGTTATCGCCGAAAATATGGAGAAACCATAGGTTAGCTATGATATGGAAAAGGCCGGCGTGAAGAAATATGGAGGAAATAACGCGGACATAACTTGACGGGTCAAAAAAGCTAAAGATGGCGGGAATAAAGCCGAACTCAAATATGAACGCCTCAAAATCCGGCGCTGACAATTGCAGAAGAAATACCAGTATCGTCAGCGCGATAACCGCAAAATTGACAAAGGGAATTGTTCTCGTCGGATGGGAATCAGATAGCGGGAACATAAGATTAATTCCTAATTTCTAATTGACCTAAAGAAACCTTAAAACCCAATTTCATAAACTTAGTTATGAGTATATTGGGATTTGATTAGAAATTAGGTCAATGGGGTAACGAGAAATTTTCATAGACTTATTATACCGTACGAAGCTAATTATTGACGAGTATCGCGAAGGAGAAAAGAAAGAGGTTTACTGTTTCGGGGTGGTGCGCCGCTTCTCAATTTTTTGGAGAGAATACATGATTGCTTCGTGAAGATTTATTTTTTTAATGCGTGC
>DATEBW010000062.1:0-4103 GCA_035287165.1 Patescibacteria group bacterium
ACTCTCTGTATCAGACGGAACGACAACCGTGAGCAGTGTACCGATTACCATTAAAGTCGGCACGCCGCCGACCGTGCACATCGAGGAACCGCTACAAGGAGCAACCTATCGTCCGGGAGATACCGTAACGTACCGAATTTCAGCCGTGGAGAGTAACGGCAATGAAATTCCTGACGAACAGGTCGCTGTTGACGTGCTGTTTCACCACAATACGCATATCCATCCGTTTCTGACCGATGTAGCGGGCAAACAAGGATCTTTCACCATACCGTCGGACGGCGAGTCGTCTGCTGACACGTGGTACCAAATCATTGCAACCGTGCGCGATTCCAATGGTCTCTCAAACCAGCACGCGATAGAACTGTATCCCCGGACCGCGACTCCGCCGGAAGAAATAAACGTTAATTTAGAACCGAACACGTATTTTCAAGTACCGGCAAACGCGCTCGTGGACGGGTATATTGAGATTTGCGAATCGGAGAATGGTCCCTGCATGCCTCATTGGAATCCTGATGACAACGGAGACTTTCGCGGCATTATGACAAAATTTAATCAATCAGCATGGATCAAATCACCGTGGGGGATCTTTATAACAACTACTCTGACAGCTAACGAGCTTGAATCAGCGATGCACGATCATGGCTGCTTGGATGGATGCCAGGAAGTAGCAAACAGATCCTACGGTTCAACAACCGAACCGGACCCGACGCCAACAGAGGTTAATGTGAATCTTTCGCCGAATACGTATTATGAAATACCTATTAATGCTTTAATTGACGGCTATATTGAAATATGCAGTTCCTCAACGGGACCGTGTACACCCCACTGGGCAGTAGATGACAACGGTGAATTCCGTGGCATACTGACGAAATTTTTATCTTCCGTGTGGATCCGCTCACCCTGGGGAGTATTCATCACTAATACGATGTCTGAAGACGATCTCGAAGCCGCGATGCGCGACCACGGATGTGTGGGCGGATGCACGGAAGTTGCAAAAAGGATCTGGCCGTAAAGTGAATGTCTGATATTGACTTACTGTTTTTTTCCTTTATACTTGACACAATGCGACATATCATAAAAGTTTGGACAACCACTACCATATCCCTTTGTTGGGAGATGTGTTAGTGGAAAATTTCACCTTCTGCCAAGACACCTCCCAAGAACGGGAGGTTTTTTAATGATGAAACCCTCCTGCGCTAAAGCTACGGAGGGCGAAGGGAGGTGAACATAATGTCGATTGAAAATGAACAACCGGAAGAGAGGCGTGTTAATAAGACTTTTATAGCTGACGATCCGAATTCAGAACTACAAAGAAAACTTACAATGCTCGGTTTCTGTTTCTTCCGTGCAGCACTGGAAGGTGAGTTCGAACTAGCACATACTATTACAACTGAGGCGGTAGCGTTGAAAAATCAATCCCTCAATGAGAGTCAGTAGTGAATAAAAAGCAGGTTGTGGTGTGATATCCACCACAACCTGCAGAAGTAGAATCAGGTGTATCCTTGTATTCAAGCTCGACAAATACTATAATTACAGCAAGGCGTCATGCTGAATTCATTTCAGCATCTAAGTTTATTAGACCCTGAAACGAATTCAGGGTGACGATTTTCTTTATGAATAGAACAGCTGAATCAACCAACGACGAGCCCAAAGAAAACGACCATAAAGTTTTAGGTAAAAAACTTGGATTATTTTCATTTTCCGACACGGTTGGAAAAGGACTGCCTCTTTTTACTCCCAAAGGAGCAACCATCCGCCGCATCCTTGAACGCTTTATCGTCGATGAAGAAATAAAACGCGGCTATTTGCACGTATACACACCCGATATTGCCAAACTGGATCTCTATAAAAAATCCGGCCACTATCCTTATTATAAAGATTCTATGTACGCGCCCATCGTCATCGATGATGAAGAATTTATGCTGCGACCGATGACCTGTCCGCATCATTTTGAATTATACTTATCAGAACCTCATAGTTACAAGGAATTACCCATCCGGTTTGCCGAACTTGCCAAGCTTTACCGCTATGAACAGTCGGGGGAACTCATGGGACTTCTGCGCGTCAGGACATTTTGTCTTTCGGATGCACATATTATTGCTCGTCACGACCAGGTAGCCGACGAAATAAATGCGGTTCTTGATCTTATCGAGTTTGTCTCCCATACGCTTAAATTGAAACAGGGCACTCACTATCATTATCGTTTATCCCTCGGTGAACGGACGGATGAAAAAAAATACTTTAAAGATGACGCTTCCTGGAACCACGCTGAAGAATTATTGCGGAGTGTCTTACAGAAGAGAAACGCCAAGTTTGTTGAGGCTCCGAATGAAGCGGCATTTTACGGACCGAAAATCGATATTCAGATGACTAATGTAAATGGCAAAGAAGATACCGCGTTTACGGTCCAATATGATTTCGTCATGCCGAAGCGTTTTCATTTGACGTATATAAACGAAGAAGGTAAAGAAGAAGAGCCGATTGTTATTCACCGTTCGTCAATCGGTGCCATTGAACGTATTATTGCCTTTTTGATTGAATTCTACGAAGGAGCGTTTCCGGTCTGGCTATCTCCCGTTCAGGTGAAAATAATTCCCATAGCCGAACGCCATGGGGAATTTGCGAAACAGGTGGCGGCGCAGCTTGCTGAACAGCATATCAGAGCCGAACTCGACGACCGCAATGAACGGATGCAGGCAAAAATCCGCGATGCGGCGTTGCAGAAAATTCCCTATCTTGCTATAATAGGGGATAAAGAAATGCAGAATGCAGAAAAAAATATATTCGTTTCGGTACGGACAAGAGACGGTAAAGATCTTGGCCAGATGAGTATTCCGGAATTTATTTCCCGTCTAATACACGACATTGAGAAGAAGATCTAAAAAACCACAAACCCAGCAATTTCCCCAGTACAGCGTCAATTTCCATATTCGAGCGCCGGAATTACGCGTTATCGGCCCTGCCGGAGAACAACTCGGCGTATTATCCCGCCAGGAGGCGATTCACAAATCGCAGGAGCTGAATCTCGATCTCATCGAAGTTGCGCCGAACGCAGAGCCTCCGGTAGCACGCATCGTAGATTTCAACAAATTTATGTACCAGCAAAGCAAGAAGCGCCGCGAGAGCAAAAAACAGTCGAGGTCCGGCGACGTAAAGGAGATATGGCTGACGCCGTTTATCGCACCACATGATTTAAACGCACGGGCAGAACACGGCAAGAAACTGCTCAAAGAGAGCGGAAAATTGAAAATAGCAGTTCGGTTCAAACGCCGGGAGTTAGCCAAAAGACAATTCGGTTATCAGGTGATTGACGACTATGTTAAATTGCTCGGCGAGGTTTCGCTCGAGAAAACACCAATGTTTCTCGGCAACCGCCTCATTGCGACCGTGAGCAAAAAATGATATACTGCGATACTGATTTCCGAATACATCCGAATTATCCGAATACTTTATTAGGATCATTCGGATGAAAATTCGGATCATTCGGATCGCTTTATGAAACAGAAAACCCGAAAATCGGTATCAAAGCGTTTCAAGCTTACTAAAACCGGAAAATTGATCCATCGTTCACAGATGGGGCGGCACCTGAAGCGTAAAAAATCGAAGTCGCAGAAGCGGCGGATGAAAGTAATGAAAGAAATCACCGGAACGGTAAAGAATAAGTTGAAGAAAATGATTTAACGCGATCCTAATCTACAAATTCCATCCGGATGTTCCGAATAAGCAAAGTTAGGATCATTCGAATGCGAATTCGGCTCATTCGGATCGCATGCAAAAATGACCAGAGTAAAGCGCGGAACCATATCACGAAGTCGTCACAAGAGTCTCCTTTCACGGACGAAAGGCTTTCGCATGACGAAAAGCCGGCTCATCAAAGTCGCCACAGAGGCAGATCTTCATGCGGGACAATATGCTTTTGCGGGCAGAAAACGCCGCAAACGGGATATGCGCCGTTTGTGGATCACGCGGATCAGCGAAGCGGTAAAACAGCAGAATTTATCCTACAGCAGATTCGTCCACGCGCTGAAAGAAAAAAATATCCAGCTGGACCGTAAAATTCTGTCTCTCCTGATACGGGACTACCCTGACACTTTCAGTAAAAT
>DATEBW010000063.1:0-11734 GCA_035287165.1 Patescibacteria group bacterium
GCTTTTACTGATATTGGTATCCGACGTTTTTCCCGGGGTGCAGTCAAAAGCTACGTCGCTCGCTCCTGAAACTTTTCCCTGGAACGTGATAGTTGCCAATGTTCCGGTGCCTTCGCGCTTGTCAACCGGCTCAATGACCGATGCGCCGATATATATCTCCGTGTCGGTAATATTCTGGAAAAAATCCGGAAAAAATTCGATGCCGTTTTTGCTGCCGTTGACAATTTCATTTACCTGAAGGACGCTGCTGTCATAAAGCAGGATCACGTCGGCAGAAGTCGCGGATTCTCCCTTGGTGTCGATAAGCAGCTGTACGTCAAACGTATCGCCGACCGGCGCGGATGTTGAAACCGGCTCAAATGACAAAATGGCGGCGTGGGCCGAGTCAACAGCCAACAGCCAACCGCTAACAGCCAACAGCAATATAACCAGTGTTTTTTTCATATGCTACTAATTAACTCGAATTACGAAATTAAATTAGCTTCAGAAAAACCGTCATCCTGAACTTGTTTCAGGATCAAGAGAACAAAGATGCTGATCCGTCGGTTGACGGACAGCATGACGAGCTTGAATTTCGTAATTCGGGTTAATATACGAATATATTGCTTTACTAAATTCTAATTTCTAAGTTCCAAATAAATTCTAAATCCCAAATAACAAATACTAAACGTTTTCAATTTTATTATTAGAATTTGATTATTATCTGGAACTTAGAATTTATGATTTAGAATTTCTTATTCGTATATTCGTAATGATTAGTAATTCGTAGCATACCGTTATTCTATCTCTACCGTTACTCCTCCGACTTTATCAAGAATGTTGTCACTCGTCGAAGCGGCAATGATCGTCGAGCCGGTCGTGGTGCCGGGATAATGTTCAAACCCGATCGACGTTGATCCGGCAGCGAGCGCGGTAAAGGTGACGGTCGCAACAGGCGCCGCGTCGGTCCGGGTTCCTTCAGCCTGGTCAGCAGACATCACCGAAACAATCACGCGGTTATCTTCGGTCAATCCCCGCAGGAGCAGAAAATGCCGGTTTTCATCAGTGACGCCGACTATTTTTTCGACCTTCAGGAAAGCATTGTCAAAGATCATAATGATATCGGCTCCGTGGATAAGCGTTTCCCGCGCATCGAGTACGACATTGACGTCAAACGTGTCTCCTGCCTGTACGTTTACCATTGCAGGCATCGCCGCCATAGAAGCCCGCGGGACGCTAACGGTAACTACCGGCACAAAGTCTCTCGGCACTAACCGTTGCTGGATCATGATTGTGCCGAGATATATCAGATAGCCGATAATAAAAGCAATGCTGCCGATAGCCGCTGCCGCGAGCAAATTACGCGAAGATGGGGGAGTTTGGTTTATTTTCATATACTCATTAAATCATATTTTCAATAACAATTCTATGGTGATACTCATTACGAATAGGTACGAATATACGAATAAAAAATTCTAATACAAAATTTCTAAGTTCCAAATAAATCATAAACTCTAATATTAAAATTCAAAACGTTTAGAATTTAGTATTTGTTATTTAGAATTTGTTTGGAACTTTGAAATTAGAATTTAGAATTTAACAATATATTCGTATATTAGTATGATTCGTAATTCGTATCATTCTTCATCTCCATACTTCTCCTCGAGCGTCTCTATCAGGTAACTGCGGTCTTTAGCATTCACGACGCCGTTTAAGTCCATATCAGCAATCAAAAGGTCTGCCGGATTGGTGCTGATGCCGCCTCTGACCATATTCAGCACGACCGAAACATCGTGCAAATTTATAATACCATCCTGCGCGCCGTTTGCGGTGGGTAAATCTCCTGCCTGCAAGAGAACGCCGCTAAAGTCGAACTGGTTGATGCCTGCCTGGAGAGAGATTTTGCCGCTGCCGAGACACCGGTATGGCATCCCTTCTTCTGCCTGTTCCGTCGGCAAGTTTTCGCAGAATTTTCGCTGCAGGTGGCGCGGGCCTTTAATCAGTACGCTGTACTGCGTGTCTGCCGTGATACCGTCCAGCTCCACTTGCCCTTCCCAGATCGCGATGCCGTTTGTATCGACGTCGCCGGTCGTTCTGACGACTACGTTGTTAAACTGCGTGCTTGATATGGTCTGCACGCCGAGATTTGTCTGGGGATCGGCAATCTGTTTGATGACGAAAACGCGAACCTGCTGGGTCGTATTGGCAACGGAAACAATATTATTCAGCGCAACGCCCTGGAACTTTATTCTGAATTTCAATATGCCGAGCGACGGTCCCTTGGTCGCCGTGGGCGTGCCGCCGCCGATAGGTTTGGTGGGTGTCGGGGTGCGGGGAGGCGTCGGCGTATTGGGCCGTCTTGTCGGTGTTGCGGTCGCGGTGCTTTGGCTGATGGTATATACCCCGTTGACGACTCGTGCCAATATATCCTGCTGTGTGGCTGCGTCGGCGATATTGCTGTCATTCCGGTTTCCGGGCGTAAACTTTATCGTGACATTCGCTTGGCCTGTCTGAACAGCTCGAAACCGGAGCGTGGCAAAGGTTCCCCTGCCGGTAAACAGCGTCGTCGGCGACGAGGCGATTCCGGATATTCCGGCGATGCCGGCCGCAGCATCAATTACTTTGCCGACATACGAATCATAGAGCGAGCCTTGCTGGATATCCAACAGCGTCAGCCGTGTCCGGTCATACGTTAAACTAAGATCCGTGCCGGCGGTATTGGCGGTTTTTGTATCGAGAATGACTGCAACCGTAAATTCGGTATTGACCGGAATAGTACGGGCTGCAGGATCGAGTTCAAGCGAAGCTCCGGTGCCGGGAGGAGTTGTCGGGGTTACGGTCGGCGTTACCGTTGACGGGCCGATGATAGAAAAGTTTTCATCGGATGCATCGTTCGGATTGGTAAATCCGTCTGTTGTCACAATCAATTCCTCGATCTGTATGCGTATGCGGTAATCGTCGCGCGGCGCAACCGAATCCGGGATAGTCCAGTCAAAGGTATTTGATCCGATTATTGTTTCAGCGGTATCGGTGATCAGGAGAACGTTACACAGCGTGGTGCTTTGTACATCAGGGCATGGCGTTGCCAAGTGAATCGACGTCGTATACGGAGGAGATGTCGGAAGATTTGACTGGTTATATTCCCATTCGATGGAGTGCGTAGAGCTTTTCTGCCATACTTCGCCGCCGTTCGGTATGACCACGCGGATTTGATGCTGCGGTTGCGTCGGCGTGGGTGGCGGCAGAGTCGGCGTCGTCGGAGGAGCGGCGGGTAACTGGATTGATACGCCCTGCTGACAAAAGCCGGGAGTAGGAGTTGGTGAAGGAGGGCTGGTAGGAGTGGGGGTCGGAATTTCTGTCGGTGACGGAATCTGCGTCGGTGTCGGCGTCTTCGTCAGGGTGGGAGTCGGCGTTTTGGTCGCCGTCGGCGTAGGAGTTCTTGTCGGTGTAGGCGTACGGGTCGGCGTCGGGGTCGGAATTTCCCGGCAGATCTGATCATAAATAGCCTGAAGAGCCGGCTTCCAGTCTGAAGGATTTGGGCGATAGAGATAGTATTTGCTATCCGGATCGCTGGCGACGCCATGGAGCACGCTTGTATTCGGTTTGCCGCCGTAGCCGATGGAATAATAGGTGATACCGTTTGACTTTCCTGTCGCTGCTTCTGCTATCGTTTCAGATGTCGCTCTGACACTGTCATTCGTACCGTCATAGAGATTATGTGTTTGACCATCAGAGAGTAAAACAACTATCTGGCGGTTAGAAGTATCAAACGGATTTGGATTACGGAAAAGTTCCTGATTTGCGAGATACAGTCCGCACTGGATGCAGGTGCCTCCATCACTATAGGTTATTTGGTTGATTTTTGACCGAACGGTCGCGTAATTACTCGTCAATACCTGGTGAAGTATGGCAGGATTGGTTTTGGGGCCCGTATATTGGTAGCCTTCCGGAAACGGGATATTGTCTGTCGGCGGCCAGAGAGTTCTGCCGAATGAAACGAGGCCGATGCGCGTCTTCTCCAGGACATACGGTGGAAACTGGGATTCAATCGTATCCACGAGCGCGAGTGCGGCAGTGCGTGCATCTCCGATGAAAGACTTCATACTGCCCGAACGGTCAATGACGATCATATAGTCAACAGCGGCGCATTGGGTGGTAGATGATTGTGCCTTGACAGAAGAAACGGGCGCGCTGCCTTCTCTGCCCGGCAAGGCGAAACCGACGATAATCGCCAGCAGGCATGCCATGAATGTCAGGCGAAGTCTATTCGGGCGTTTTGTTAGAGAGATTCGCATGGTACGTACGTGTCAATGTCGTAATAAATAGTTGATTCCCCTTCAAATCCGGCGCCGAAATTAGTATCGGTGAACTGCAAATCAGCGGTCCGGCTCGCCAAACGGGTGACCGAATGGGGTATCGGGACGGATCCGCCGATGTTCCGGTATACCTTAAATACGGCAGACGGGGTCGCTGTCTGCGGGACGGGAGATTGCCACGATACGGTGACGTCAAACCGGTTATCCGCACGCAGCGTATGGGCCAACTCGATCGTATCGGGATTCGTACACCAATGAATTTGGCAGAGCGCCGTATCGGGAAAATCGCCGATTTCAATAGCAATCGGATCAGGAGGAACTATGTTCAGAGAGATGGTAAACGACTTTTCATTTTCGACGGTGAGTCCCGATACCCACGAGGTTTCGCGGTTTAAGGTAAGCTCGCCGCCGCCCAGTTGCTTTGTCTGCAGCACTATCTTTGCCATGGTAAAAGTACCGATCGGCAGTTCGCCGACGCCGGAGAGCCGGTAGCCATCGGCGATAAAGATAACAGGGATGGTTTTCTTTGTGGGGTCAATAGAAACGAACGGCGCCTGCGGCTGGATATCTTTAACCGTAAAGAACGGGTCAATTCCCGATAAGTCAAGCGACATGCCGACCACCGGATAGTTCTCTGACGAAATGATCAGATCGACGGTGAATTCTTCATTCAGCGCAAAATTTTGCTTGGGTGTTTGGAGCGAAACCGTGACCGATTGCTGTGCCGCCCGGTTGATAAATAGTTGCTGGGTTATCGCCAGAAAGACCGTAAGCGGAATGCTTACCAGTACAAGAAGGACAATACTGAATACGGCTGGCTTTTTTTTCAGTTCGGACAGCGCAAGTTTCATAATAGCCGACATACCGATATGCCAGATATCCGATGAGAAAATTTCTCCGCGGCGTTTGGCACATCAGTACTGATATGATAGTAGCAATTTTTTACCTTACTCGTCAATAGTCAATGAACAATGGAGCGGAGTGATTTATGATTTTAGATTTATGATTTATGATTTTTTCAATCTTAAATCGGTCTTTTGTTCCTTTGATCTTTTGATTCCGTTTATCCAAACCCCGGTATATTCAAAATCTTTACTCCCACCAGTTGCAAAATACCGACCGCAAACAGGACGATAAGCAATGAAATGATACCGGCCCGAATAAGTTTGGTGCCGCGCGAGAGCTGTACGTGGTTACCGCGGGAGGTCAGGATGAGGAAACCTCCGTAAAGGATAATGAGGAACGTGATGCCGCCGACCGTATACGTCGCCGTTTGTATCACGTTTTGGGCAAATCCGGCCGGTTTTGTTTGTACACAGCCCAGCACTGTCCATTCCACATCAGTGCGCGGATTTTGCGGCGGATTACCGGGAGTGTCGTACACGCATTGGACGCACGCGGCGTAATCATCCGGCAGCTCGAGGCCGATGCACGCGCCGCAGAGATCGCACGCCGGCGTGAATGTCGGAGAGGGGCCGGCGGGAATCGTCGGAATGACGACATAGGTCGGAGAAGGGCCGAATGTCGGCGTCGGCGTGGCCGGTGCCAAGGTCGGCGTTGCGGTGGGGATCTGGAGATTTACCGCTACGGAAGATCCTGCCCGCATGGTAATGGTCGGATCTAGTAATCCGGTGATGCCGACCGCGCCCGATTGCGCCGGGTCAAAGGCGATAGTGGTGGCGCCGGCTGCTTTAACGCGGAAAGTGACCGAAGCAACATTGAGACTCCCGGAGCTGATAAATTGCTGGAGCGAAGCATCAGGGAGTATGGCAACTACGGTAAAGGGCAGTTGATTTGCAAGGGGGGGAACGAATTCAGTAAAGCCGGCGCGGTAGGCAATACCCGTAAGTTCCAGAAAATTCGAGTCGTATGATAAGCCCACCCTCGCTGCCGACACCGGCGTTGTCGTGGCAAAGGTGACGGCGATAGTAAACGTGCCGTTTACCGACGAATTAACGATACCGGGATACAGATTGACCGTTAACTCGGGCGGCGTTTGGGCGTAATTAGTGAGCGGCCGGGTTTTATTGGTTGCCAGGTAAACAGAGACGGGGAGCGCTATTAAAATGACTGCGTACAGCGCAACCAGTGAGCCCGCTTGAAGGTAGGAGAGGAAACGGTTCATAAGATCAATAAGATTTGAAATGAGAAGTTAGAAGTTGGATGCTGGATATTGAAGTTTGATGTTTGAAACGCTGAAAGAACATCATCAGATTTCAAATATCAAGAAATCCAACATCAATTTCAATATTCTAACGTCACATTTCTAACTTCCAATATTATCCTAGCAGCAATTGCAGGAGAAATGCAAGCGGCGGTTGAAGGATAAGTGAAACGATTGAGCCGGCCGGCGTGAGCGGCAACAGGAGCGCAAGAAGAATAATCATGCCGTACCGCGATAAGCCGTACCAATCTTCCGCCTGTTCCTCGGACAGCAACCCGCCGACTATTTTAAACCCGTCAAGAGGATGGACCGGTATGAGATTAAAAAGCGCCAGTATAAGGTTTAGCTGGATTATCGGCAACGCGATAAAGACCGGAACGGGCGCTATGCGTACCGCAAGCGCGACGAAAAGAGCCAGAGTAAGGTTGGTAGCGGGTCCGGCAAACGAGATGATTGCGGCATCACGCCGGGGATGTTCCAGGTTAAACGGGTCAAACATGACCGGCTTACCCCATCCGAAGCCGACTAACAGTATAAAAATAGTTCCGACCGGATCAAGATGGGCGAGGGGATTCAGGGTGACGCGCCCCATGAGACGCGGCGTCGGATCACCGAGACGGTCTGCTATATAGGCGTGCGCGAATTCGTGGACCGTAACGGCAATCAAGAGTGATACTACCACCAATATAAAAACGAGCGGATCGGAAAAAAGGTATTGGATCATACGGTATTGTATCGTGATCCCGGGCAAATGACAATTACTTGTCCGTATGTATACCCCTCTGCATTGAGTTTCCGCATAATTCTTTCAATAAGCATTCTCGTGCTATACTCTATAAAAGAGGGTGATTTCGTACGCCAATTCAATCTAAAAAAACTTCAGCGCCACTCACCGTAACCCACCTGAACATCAGGCAGAGTATTTCTTTCTTACTGATCCGGCTCATCGTCCTTGAAATTATATTTTCGGTATGTGTTGTGGTCTTCCTCACCACCGTATCAATGGCAAACCTTTCAGAGCTGTCAGAAAGCGGGGCAGACCGTTTCAGTTTGTACGTTTTTATTTTCCTGGTGTTTGTAAAAATTGTCCTGTCAATATACATCGTTCTTGAATGGCTCAATGAGTATTATGAAGTAACCCCTGCGATGATCTACCATCGCCGCGGTGTCGTATTCAAAAAAGAGGAAAAGGTACCCCTTACGATCATATGGCAGGTAGAGCTGTCGCAGGGTGTGTTGGGAAAACTCCTCAATTACGGCACGATCAACCTCTTTGACCAGCGTTTCAACAAACACATGGATCTGTATCTCATTCATAATCCAATCAGATATTTCAAAATTCTGGAGAAATTAATTCCGAGACTTGAAGAACGCCGGGATACCATCAGAGAGCACATTCTGGAAACAGACGAAGACGATGAAAACCACCTTATTTTCAAAAGGGACTAACCGCTTTAAAATCATCGGAACCGGTATTCTGGGAATTCCGGCATGAAAAAATACCCGCGGTTCGGCGGATGGCTATTCATTATCATCGGGTTTACGTTCGGACTGCTCTATACAAAAACCGGCTTCCCGCTCTCTACTATCCTTCTCGTGGAAACACTCCTATTCCTCCCGCCCGTTATTGCCGGGATTCTGTTTATAATCAGTGCAAAATAGCCGTATTTTGCCGATAGAGGAATCCAAAGTTCAGAGAGAATTAAGAGTGATATACTACCGCCATCTGATACTATATAGTTCCCGTATTTATTTCGATGCCCTCGTTCATCGACAACCTATGAACCGTCATTACGTTCTATGGAGCAGCATATTCCTCGATTCATAAAACGGCGCTCGCTTCTTTTTTATCTCCTTGCAGATATCGTCATTTTTATTGTTTATTCGTTGACCGCGAGTATCGGTCTTGGATTTGATGCGGTAAGCGGCTTTGCCACGCTGGTGTGGCCGCCGACCGGTATTGCCCTGGTCTCCGTTTTGATTCTCGGTTATCATGTCTGGCCGGCAATTGCTCTGGGCGCATACTTTGTGAATGCGTCAGCCGGCGCGCCGGCACCGGTTGCGGCAGTAATTGCACTGGGCAATACCCTGGAAGCATTAACCGGCGCTTTTCTTTTACATAATGTCGTTCGGATAGGCTATTCGCTTGACCGGCTCAAAGACGTTATCGGCCTGGTCATTTTTGCTGCATTGGGAAGCACGCTTATCAGTGCGACCATCGGTACGACCGGTCTTTTAGCCGGGAGAATTATCACCTTTTCATCCTATGCGCCGACGTGGATCGCGTGGTGGGTAGGGAATATGTTCGGAAATCTTGTTATTGCGCCGTTCCTTCTCGTGTGGAGCCAGCAGCTGACCCTGCCGACGACTTATCGGCGCGTTGCCGAAGCCGTACTCGCGCTCGGGGTGCTCACCGGCATCAGTTTTCTCGTATTCCGCGAGTTTTTCGGCATCGTACCCCAAGCCTATCCGGTCACGTATATGGTGTTTCCGCCGATGATTTGGATAGCCTACCGCTTCCATCAGCGTGTTGTGGTGACGGCAACACTTATTCTTGCCGTTGTTGCGGTTTGGAGTACGGTCATCGGATACGGCCCCTTTGCCATGCAGGATTTGAGCCAGAGTTTATTATTTTTACAAATCTTTGTCGCCGTGGTGACTGTTACCAGCCTCCTTTTTTCCGCAATCGGCAGTGAACGCCGGCAAGCGTCAGAGAAACTCCGGGAAAGCGAAGAACGCTACCGGACGCTCGTGAAGACATTACCCGATCCGGTCGTACTTACCGATTTAGATACAAACATCATCATGGCAAATGAACAAGCTTTGAAACTCTTCGGCGACAAAAAAATGGAGTCCTTTCTCGGCAGAAACGCGTTTGATTTTATCGTACCCGAGGACCGTAGCCGTGCCCGGAGGAGCCTGGCTAAAGCGCTCACCAAAGGCTCGATTAAAGATGTCGAATATACGATCATTGACCGGAGAAAAAGGAGGAAGCCGGTAGACGTGAGCGCGTCAGTAATACGCCGTAAAACAGGAGAACCGCACGCTATTCTCGCCGTTGTACGGGATGTTACGCAGAGGAAGAAGATCGAGCATCAGAAAGACGATTTTCTCGCGCTTGCAAGCCATGAGCTCAAGACGCCGGTAACGAGCGCAAAGCTGTTTACGGAATTTCTTCACGATCACTATAAACAGCGGGGAGAACGGGAAACTGCTCAATATTTTGCCCGCCTCGACATGCAAATGAACAGGCTCATGAGGATCATCCAGAATCTTCTCGACGTCTCGAGGATTCCTTCAGCAAAAATAACCTATCACCGTGAACGGGTTCCTCTCGATACCCTTATATCTGAAACGGTGGGCGAGCTCCAAATCATCTCGCCGCACCATCTGCTCGATATTACCGCATTGCCAAGATTATACGTCCATGGAGACAAGGATCGTATCAAGCAGGTATTAACGAACCTGATAACAAATGCAATCCGTTATTCTCCGGGATCCGGCCGCATCAGTATCGGTGTTCAGAAAGACGCGCCTTTCGCCACCGTATGGGTGCGGGATTTCGGCATCGGCATTTCAAAACAGAACCAGCAAAAAATCTTTCAGCGGTACTATCAGGTTAAAACATCCGAAAAGAAGAAACATGCCGGTCTGGGTCTGGGATTATATATTGCCCAGGAAATAGTTAGACGCCATAAAGGTGCCATGTGGGTAGAAAGCAGCAAAGGAAAGGGCTCCACCTTTTATTTTACGCTTCCTCTTTTCCGGGCGAAACGAGCACGGTAAGGTAGGATAAAAGATTTAAGATTTAAGATTTAAGATTTAAGATTTAAGAACGGGACTTACGTACCTTGTCATTGCGAGGAGTGAAGCGACGAAGACACATCAGACGTGCCGAAGCAATCTCAAACGAAGGGATTGCCATTCCGCCAGCTGTCGGATCGCAATGACGATATAACATAAGCTTTACTGTGTAAATTCTATGAAGTGTTAAAATAAGGCACGAGTATGGTAACGCAAAATCAGGACGACGATATGCCGGGAAGCAAAGGAAAGATACTCGTTATTGAGGACGATGAGGCTATTTCAGACGCGGTGCAGATGATACTCAACAGTTCCGGCTATACGGTGAGGACACTCGCGGAGGGCGGGGAGAAAATGCGCGAATTGATCCAAGCCGATAAGCCCGATGTCATTATCCTCGATATGCTGCTCTCCAGGGAAGACGGAAGAATAGTTTGCAAAAAACTCAAAGAAGATCTTGCCACAAAGCAAATTCCCGTTATTGTGATCTCTGCGCATCCCGACGGCCGCACAATGGCCGCTTCAGCCGGCGCGGATGATTTTCTGCCCAAACCATTCACGATAAACGATTTACTGGCAACGGTGGAGAAGTATGGATGATTGATGATTTAAGATTTAAGATTTATGATTTATGATTTTTTTCAATTTTGTCTTTAGGCGATACCTGCTTTGCCGATAGGTAGGTTGGATGACGCGTCTTATACAATACCTATAAAACTTATAACTCATTGACTGTCGGACGGCTCCAGAACTGGCTGGGGCCATATTGATTTACCCTGGCTCTTGTACACTGCGGGCGTAGATCCTAATTTGTGGGACTAATACTATGTCTGGTTCTATCTGTTTCGTGGCTCATTGGATTTTTTCAAAAAGTCCAAAAGGTATCGTAGCTTTTTCAGTAATAAAATGAAGAATAAAGATTTATACTTATTGGCTTTAGAATATGGAGAAAAATCCTTAAATGAAAGTTGGCCTGTAACTTTCAACTCATTAAAAAAGCATTTAGAAAATTGCGGATATAGCTTTGAAACAGTTGAAAAGGAACGCCTACTTATGGATTTAAGTAGAGAGTCATTTCATATTTACATTGAAGGTGGGGAGGCATGGAAGGACGCACCTCACTATATAAATACGGAAGGATACTTTAAGCTGTTAGAGTATCGGGAATTAAGAGAGGCGCGTGCGTCATCTAAAGAAGCTAGAATCTATGCAATTGTTGCAATAATAATTTCCATTATTACGTTAGGTATATCTATTTATTTTTCCAATAAAACCCTGAATCAGGATGTCAGAATAGACAGGAGCCAATTTGAAACGATAGAATCTATTCGTAACAGCTTGAATGAGTAAGCTATTCTCTACCTAGCAACCTCTTTACTTTTAAAATTTCAGCAAACCACTACAATGATATATATCATTGTAGTACCTATAGTAATCGCA
This sequence comes from Patescibacteria group bacterium, assembly GCA_035287165.1. Classification (GTDB taxonomy): domain Bacteria; phylum Patescibacteriota; class Microgenomatia; family 2-01-FULL-40-14; genus DATEBW01. The sequence continues at coordinate 11,704 of DATEBW010000063.1, forward strand.
CAGTAATCACATTGAATTAATCGAGATACGT